>CAYUXG010000064.1:0-5741 GCA_964448735.1 uncultured Nitratifractor sp.
GAGATGTGCATTTTCTGCAAAATCGTCGAAGGGGAGATCCCCAACAATACGGTGCATGAGAACGAAGAGTTTCTGGCTTTTCACGATCTCTATCCCAAGGCGCCGATTCACGTATTGGTGATTCCCAAGAAGCATATCTGCTGCTTCCAGGAGGTGGACGGGGAGACGATGGCGAAGATGACCCCCTTCATCCAGGAGGTTACCCGCAAGCTGGGGATCGACAAGACCGGCTACCGCCTCATCGTCAACAACGGCGACGACGGGGGGCAGGAGATCCATCACCTGCATGTGCATATCCTCGGCGGCGGCAAGCTGACGTGGGATCACCAGCACGAGGATGCGCGGAAGAATATTTGATTTTTCTCCCGTCGTTTGAGCCTCTCGGGGCGGATCTTTCGGGCCGGCGCTCGGCTCACAGCGCTTTTTCGCTAAAATCGGGGCATTTTCATCACGAGGACAGGTAGAGTGCAAGAGCTTGAAAAGAAGATAGAGGAAGCCTCCTCGCTCGAGGAGCTGGAAAAGGTACGGATCGAGATTTTCGGGAAAAAAGGCGCTCTGGCGGCGCAATTCGCCCGGCTCAAGGATATTCCCGGACCCGAGAAGAAAGCCTTCGCCGAGGGTCTCAACCGCCAAAAAGCGGAGCTTCAAGAGCGTTTCGACGCTCGACGGGCCCTGCTGGCGCAGCAAGAGATGCAGCGAAAGCTGGAAGCGGAGGCGCTGGACGTGAGCCTCTACTCGGGCCTGGGAAGCAAGGGGGCGCTTCACCCCGTTCGGGAGACGATGGACCGGATTGTGGAGTATTTCGTCGCGCTCAACTTCGCCGTAGAGAGCGGGCCGATGGTGGAAGACGATTTTCACAACTTCGAAGCCCTCAATCTCCCCAAACACCACCCGGCGCGGGATATGCAAGATACCTTCTACTTCGCCGACGGGACCCTGCTGCGCACCCATACTTCTCCGGTGCAGATCCGCACGATGATGCGCAGCAAGCCCCCGATTCGCATCATCGCCCCGGGGGCCGTCTTTCGTCGGGATTACGACTTGACCCATACTCCGATGTTCCATCAGGTCGAGGGCTTGGTGGTCGAAGAGGGCGACGCCGTGAGCTTCGCCAACCTCAAGTGGATCCTCACCGACTTTCTGCGTACGATGTTCGGCGAAGTGGAGGTGCGTTTCCGCCCGAGCTTCTTCCCCTTCACGGAGCCTTCGGCGGAGGCGGACATCAGCTGCCTCTTCTGCGGCGGCGAGGGGTGCCGGGTCTGTTCGCATACCGGATGGCTGGAGGTGCTCGGCTGCGGGGTCGTCGATCCCAACGTCTTCAAGGCGGTAGGCTACGAAAACGTCAGCGGCTACGCCTTCGGGCTGGGGGTGGAGCGCTTCGCGATGCTGCTGCACCGGATTCCCGACCTGCGGTCGCTTTTTGAAGGAGATATTCGTTTGTTGGAGCAGTTCAGATGATCGTCACGAGAACCTGGTTGGAAGAGTTCATCGACCTTTCGAAGGTCGGGGACGAAAAGCTTTGCGAAACCTTCAACTCCATCGGCCTGGAGGTGGACAGTTACCGCAAGATCGAGATCCCCGAAAAGGTCGTGGTGGGGCGGATCCTCTCTTGTGAAAAGCATCCCGACGCGGACAAGCTCAACCTCTGCCGAGTGGACGTGGGAACCGGAGAGCCGCTGCAGATCGTCTGCGGAGCGGCCAACGTCCGGGAGGCGGAGTTCGTCGCCGTCGCCACGGTGGGGGCGGTGCTTCCCGGAGATTTCGCCATCAAACCGGCGAAATTGCGGGGAGTGGAGAGCTTCGGCATGATCTGCTCTTCGACCGAGTTGGGGCTTCCTGCGATGGAAGAGGGGATCTGGATCCTCGACGAGAGCCTGGGAGAGATGATTCCGGGGCGGCAGCTGCGGGAGTATCCCCTCGTCGCCGACAGCGTGATCGAGCTGGAATTGACCGCCAACCGGGGCGACTGCCTGAGCATCCGCGGCGTGGCGCGGGATCTCTCGGCGGCGCTCGACCGGCCTCTCCGGGAGCGGGAGTATCGCCCCGAGCGTCTGAAGAAAAGAGGAATTGCCCGGGCGATCGATCTGCACTGCAAAGGAGAGATCGACGCGGATCTCTTCTACGTGCTGGCCGAACCCGAGGAGTTCGACCGGGATGCGCTGCTGCGCCTGCGCCTGGCCCTGACCGACAATACCAAAAAAGACAAGCTCGAAGAGCAGCTGGCCTACGCCACCCAGGAGACCGGCGTGATTTTGCGAGCCTACGACAGCTCGGCACTGAAAAACGCCGAGGGGAAGATCCCCCTTTCGATTTCGCAAAAGCGCCCGGGGTACGTCGAGGTACGCTCGGGCGAGAAGCTTCTCTCTCTCGTGGGTATCCGCCAGGAGGAGGCCTTCAAAGCGACGCAGCAGAGTGCGGAAGTGCTGCTCGAGGCTTCCTACGTCGAGCCCGATCTGCTGGTGCCCGCCGTGGCCGAGGAGAAACCCGAGACCGATGCGCTCTACTACCGAAGCTCCCGAGGAAGCGAACCGGATCTCTCTTCGGGGATGGCGTCGCTTTTTCACAGCTGCGACCTCTCCGGTTCGTGCAGCTTCAGCGACACCGACATCGAGATCAAAGCCTCTCGCGAGCCCCGCATCGTCACCGTGGATACCGACCGGCTCAACGCCGTCATCGGACAGGAGATCTCCCGCAGTACGGTGCTGGGAATCCTCAAGCGCCTGGGCTTCGAAATCCGTACGATCGACGGGAAGATTTTTGCCGCGACCGTTCCCGCCTGGCGCCACGACATCGTCAATCTCCAGGATGTGGCCGAAGAGATCTTACGAATCGTCGGGATCAACCATATCGAAGCCAAGCCTCTGCAGATGACCGAAGCCGACCGCCTGACCGAGAGCACCCGAAGATTCCGCATCAAGCGGGACCTGCGCCAGCGGGCCGTGGCCGCGGGATATTTCGAAGCGGTGACCTACGCCTTCGCGGACAAGGAAGCGCTGGAGCGCTACGGGTTCGCCGTGATGGAGGAGAGCGTCGCTCTGCTCAACCCGATCGTGGAGGAGCTCAACACCCTGCGAAGCACTCTGGCGATCAACCTGCTTGACGCGGCCAAACGCAACGTCAGTTACGGCAAGCGAAAGATTCCCCTCTTCGAGATCGGATCGGTCTTCGACACGCAACGGCAGGAGACGGAGAAGCTGGCTTTCCTCTGGAGCGGCGAAGCGGAGGAGCCCAACGTGGTCAACCACGGCAAGCCTCCCCGGATCGATTTCGCCCGTTTCGTCGAAACCCTGGGCGACGTGCTGGGAGATTTCCGCCTGACGCCGGCGGAGGAGTTCAACGGCCTGATGCACCCCTACCAGTCGGCGACGCTCTACGTTCAGGATCGTCCCGCCGGCTGGGTGAGCAAACTGCATCCCGCCGTCGCCGAAGCCTACGGGCTGGAAGAGACCTTCCTCGCGGAGCTGGATTTCGACGCGCTGATTCCGCCGCACCGCAACGCCGGAGCGATCTCCAATTTCCAGGGGACCTGGAAGGACCTGAGCGTGGTCGTGGAGCGCGAGATGCCCTACGAACGGCTGGCCGAAGCGCTTCAAACTTTGCAGGAGCCTCTGCTCAAGCGCTTTTTCCCCGTCGATCTCTACGAAGAGGAGAGCCTGGGAGAGCGCAAAAGCGTAACGATCCGCTTCTTCCTCCAATCGATGGAAGGGACCCTCTCGGACGAGGCGATCGACGGGGTGATGCAGCGGATTCTGGCGGCCCTCGAAAACGCTTGCGGAGCCCAGTTGCGATGAGCCGGGTCCGCGTCTCCCCCGCCGGCGAGCCTTTCCGTCTGCGCTGCGACGAGATCGCCGCGGACAAATCGATCTCCCACCGCTGCGCCATGTTCTCTCTCTTGAGCAACCGCCCCAGCGTGGTCGAAAACTTTCTCCGCGCCGAAGACACCCTCGCTTCGCTCTCGATCGCCGAACAGCTGGGAGCCCGGGCGGAGTGGGGCGAGGAGGGGAGCCTGACGATCACGCCGCCCGAAAGCCTCCAAGAACCCGACGATATTCTCGACTGCGGAAACGCCGGGACCGGGATGCGCCTCTACTGCGGTCTGCTTGCGGGAGTGGAGGGGAGTTTCGTGCTGACGGGAGACCGCTATCTGCGGGCGCGCCCCATGAAGCGGGTCACGGCGCCGCTGCAGAGCGTCGGAGCCAAGATCGACGGCCGGGAGTACGGCAACCTGGCACCTCTGCATATCCGGGGAGGGCGGCTCAAAGCCTTCCGGTACGAATCTCCCGTCGATTCGGCGCAGGTCAAATCGGCCCTGATCCTCGCTGCATTGCGGGGCGACGGGCGCAGCTACTACCGGGAGAATTTTCTGAGTCGGGACCATACGGAGAGGATGCTCTCGGGCATGGGTGCCTCCATCGGCAAAGAGGAGGGGTGGATTACGATCGATCCTCTGCAAAAGCCCCTCGCACCGCTCAAACTCCGCGTACCCGCCGATCCCTCCAGCGCCTTTTTCTTCGCCGTGGCCGCCGCCGTCGTGCCGGGTGCGGAGGTGACGCTGGAGAGGATCAGCCTCAACCCCACCCGCATCGAAGCTTTTCGGGTGCTCGAGCGCATGGGTGCGCAGATGGAGTATCGGATCCATCAGGATCTCTATGAGCCCATCGGTACGATCACCGTGCGCTATGATGGTAAACTCCGCGCGGTCGAAGTGAGCGAGCGCATCCCCTGGCTCATCGACGAGTTGCCCGCTCTGGCCGTGGCGATGGCGGTGGCTCAAGGCACGAGTCGGGTGCGCAACGCGGCGGAGCTTCGGGTCAAAGAGAGCGATCGGATCGCTTCGGTGCTTCGCGCGCTCGATGCCTGCGGGATCGAGACGGAGGAGTACGAAGACGGCTATGCCGTGCACGGCGGCAGCTTGCACTCCGCCGTGATCGACAGCCACGGGGATCATCGCATCGCCATGAGCTTCGCGATAGCGGGGCTGCTTTGCGGGATGGAGATCGAAGATACCGATTGCGTGGCGACCTCCTTCCCCAACTTTTTCGACATCCTTGCACGCATGACGAAGGTAGAATGCCTATGAAGATCAAACTCGCTTCCTCTTACGGATTTTGCTACGGGGTCAAACGGGCGATTCGCATCGCCGAGGAGCACCCCGGCAGTGCCACCTACGGTCCTCTGATTCACAACAAAGACGAAATCGCCCGCCTCAAGGACTCCTTCGATATCGGCTTGGTGGAGAATTTCGAAGAGGCCGAGCGGCACGACGCTATCGTCATCCGCACCCACGGCATCCCCAAGGATGAGCTCAAACGGCTCAAAGCCGAGGGGAAAAAGATCATCAACGCCACCTGCCCCTACGTCACCACGCCTCAGCAGATCGTGGAGCAGATGAGCCGGGAAGGGTACAGCATCGTGATCTTCGGCGACCGGAACCACCCGGAGATCAAGGGGGTTTACAGCTACGCCGAGGATGCGCGGGATGCCTTCGTCGTCCTGGAAGAGGCGGAGCTCGAGGAGCTGCCGCTCAAATCCAAAGTGGCCGTCGTCGCCCAGACAACGCGCAAACCCGCCGATTTCATGAAGATCGTCAACGCCCTGATCCTGAAAGCCAAGGAGGTGCGGGTCTTCAACACCATCTGCAACGCCACCTTCGAAAACCAGGATGCCGCCGCCGAGCTCGCCAGGGAAGCGGACGTGATGATCGTCATCGGAGGCAAACACTCCTCCAACACCAAGCAGCT
>CAYUXG010000065.1:0-5703 GCA_964448735.1 uncultured Nitratifractor sp.
GCGATCATCCCCTCTTCGTCGGTGGGGAGGACCCAGAGCTGGACGCGGCTGTGGGGGGTGTGGAGGGGACGTTCGGCGGGCGTGGGGGCATCGTTGGCTTCCTTGTCGAGGGCGATGCCTAGGATCTCGAGTCGCTCGCAGAGGGCTTGGCGCACCGGGGCGCTGTGTTCGCCGATGCCTCCGGTAAAGACCAGGGCATCCAAGCGACCCAACACGGCGGCGTAGGCACCCACGTATTTGACCAGGCGGTGAATAAAAATGTCAAAGGCCAGAGCAGCGACTTCGTCGCCGGAGGCTCTGCGCTCCTGGATTTCGCGCATATCGTTGCTGCCGGCGATCCCTTTGAGTCCGCTGGCTTTGTTGAGCTGGGTTTCGATCTCTTCAATCGTTAGTTTACCATATTTATTCATATAAAACGGGATCGCCGGGTCGATGTCCCCGCTGCGGGTCCCCATCACGAGCCCCTCCAGAGGGGTCAACCCCATGGAGGTTTCGACGCTTTGTCCCCCCTGCACGGCACAGGCGCTGGCCCCGTTGCCCAGGTGCAAGGTGATCAGACGGAGCCCGGCGGGATCGCGATCCATGAGCTCGGCGCAGCGTCTCGCAACGTAAGCGTGGGAGGTACCGTGAAATCCGTAGCGACGTACGCCGTGGCGATCGTACCACTCCTGCGGCACGGCGTAACGATAAGCTTCGGGAGGCATGCTCTGATGAAAGGCCGTATCGAAAACCGCCACCTGGGGCAGTTCGGGGGCGCGCTTTTGCATCGCTTCGATCCCCAGGAGGTTGGCGGGATTGTGCAGGGGAGCCAGCGGGATGAGGCGGCGGATCGTTTCGATCACTTCGGCGTCGATGCGCACCGGAGCGCTGAAAGCCTCCCCTCCGTGGACCACCCGGTGCCCTACCCCGCCCAGATCCCGGAAACTCTCCAGAATCCCCAGCTCGGGCAGCAGCCTCTCCAGACGGGAGAGTGCGGCGCTATGATCCGCCAGCGCCGCCTCCGTATCGTAGCGTTCGCTCCCGTAGTGGAGGTGAATCGCCGAAGACTCCTCTCCGATGCGCTCGATCAATCCCTCCGCCAAAAGCTCCTTTGCAGGCATACGGTAGAGTTTGAACTTGAGCGAAGAGCTTCCGGAGTTGAGCACGAGAATTTTCATGATTTTGCCTCCTGAGCCTGCACGGCGGTGATGGCCACCGTATCGATGATGTCGTCCACGCTGCAGCCCCGGCTCAGATCGTTCACGGGCTTGCGCAATCCCTGCATCACCGGTCCCACGGCCACGGCCCCGCTGGAGCGCTGCACCGCTTTGTAGGCGATGTTGCCCGTATCCAGGTCGGGGAAGATGAAGATCGTGGCGTGGCCGGCGACGGGATTGTCGGGCATCTTGATCTTGGCTACGGCGGGGTCGATGGCGGCGTCGTATTGGATGGGGCCGGCCACCGGTAGATCGGGGCGCTTCTGTTTCAGAAGCTCCGTCGCCCGGCGCACCTTCTCCACGTCGACTCCCACTCCCGATGTACCCGTCGAGTAGGAGAGCATAGCCACACGGGGTTCGATGTCGAACTTCTGGGCCGTCTCCACGGTCTCCAGGGCGATCACCGCCAACTCCTCGGCGGTGGGGTCGGGATTGACGGCGCAATCGGCATAGACCAGGACCTTCGTCGGCAGACACATGAAAAAGCAGCTCGAAGCGATGGGATACCCCTCTCGGGTCTTGATCACCTGCAGCGCCGGGGAGATGGTGTCCCGGGTGGAGTGGATGGCCCCGCTGACCAGTCCATCCGCCTCTCCCTCGTAGAGTGCCATGGTGGCAAAAAGCGTCTTATTCGCGGCGACTCGGTCCAGAGCGATCTCCAGCGTCACCCCCTTGTGCGCTCGCAGACGATAATAGATCTCGGCATAGTGCCGGATCCGCTTCTCATCTTCCGGGTTGAGGATCCCTGCACCGCTCAGATCCACTCCCAACTTTTTGCTGCGGCGGGCGATCTCCTCCTCTTTGCCTACGAGAAGGATCTTGACGACCTTGCGGCGCAGCAGAAGCTCCGCGGCACTGAGAATCCGGTCATCTTCCACTTCAGGCAGAAGGATGGTCTTGGGGGCGGAGCGGGCCCGCTCGAAAAGGCGCAGACGAAACATCGCCGGCGTGACGATCTCCTGCTCCATGCTCTCGAGCCGTCTTTCCAAAAGCTCCGTCTTCACATGCTCCCGAAAGAGGCTCAGCGCCGTGGCGATTTTGCGGCGGTTCCCCAGATGGATCGAAGGTTTGATCCTCATCGCTTCGGGAATCAGCTCATGTTCATATTTTTTAGTATATAGCACAGGGGCCGGAATCTCGTCGAGCCCCTCAAGCAAGCGTAGAAGCGCCTGGGAGGGAGGAGCTCCACACAGAAGCACACCGCCGTTCATCGGGGTTGTGACACTCTGGGCAGAGAGGAGCATCCCCGCCACAAGGTCGCTCCGGTCCGAAGAGGTGACGATCATCTCATGTGGCTTGAGCGTCTCCAGCAGGCTCGATAGCTCCATCGTCCCCAGACGGAAACCGTAGAGATTGTTTTCCCTCTGCCGCTGCTCCCCCGCGATCCACTCGATGGGCAGATGCCTCATCAGATCCATGATCGTCAAATGCTCCAACTCCGAAGATCGGGGCAGGCAGCAGACGGGAAAGCCCTCCCGTCGCAACAACGCTTCACGATGCTCCTCGCACCAATCGAGCAACTCTTCACGGCAATGGTTGGCGCAAAGCATGAAGATCTCCGCTCCCTGCTGACGAATCGACCGACTCCAGAGCTGCAGAGTTTCCTCCAATCCCACTCCGTCCATCTCCCGGGCGGAGAAGACCCCGGCGACGGGAGCCGAAAGGTTCTTGGCCAGCTCCACATTGAGATCGATTCCGATCGTATGGCTGAGCTCCTCCATCCGGATCCCCATGCAAAGGATGAAATCGTACCCCTCCCGCAACTTCTCGTAGCGCTCGAGCACCTGCTCCACCAGGGCCTTGATCCCCTGCTCCGCCACAAGCTTCTCCGCTTCGTCCTCCCCCACTCCCCGGGTCTCTTCCAGGCGCTGCTCCATCTTGTAGTAGTCCAGCAGCATCTGCACATCGCTATCTTCCGCTTCCGCCAGAGCGATGGGGCGAAAGAGCGCGATGCGCCCGTAGTGCTGCCGCAGGAGCTCCAACACTCCCAGGGCCAGGAGCATGCTGCCCGCTCCCGCTTCTCGGGAGAGAATGTAGAGTGATTCGATTTTTTTTGTCGGCATCTTGTTCCTTGTGATGGATTCGAACTCTTTCACAGATTATAGTAAAATCGGACAACAAGGAGGTAACAATGAATACGGGATTGATACTGATTGCGATCGTCGTGGGAGTAATCCTCTACCTCATCAGCCTCTACAACCGGCTGGTCTCCCTGCGCCAGTCGGCGGACGCGGCCTGGTCGGACATCGACGTGCAGCTCAAACGCCGCTACAACCTCATCCCTGCCCTCGTAGAGACGGTCAAAGGGTACAAGGATTACGAAGCCGACACGCTGGAAAAGGTCGTCAAGGCACGTCAACTCGGGCTCAGCGCCACGACGGTCAAAGAGAAAGAAGAGGCCAACAACATGCTGACCCAAGCCCTAGGACACCTCTTCGCCCTGGCGGAGGCCTATCCCGACCTCAAAGCCAACGTCAACTTCCTCGACCTGCAGCAGCAGCTGAGCCAGATCGAAGATGCGATCCAAAACGCCCGACGCTACTACAACGCCGTGGTCCGCGACTACAACACCCGGATCGAATCCTTCCCCGACCTGATCATCGCCCAAAGGTACCACTTCGAACCGAAGGATTTCTTCGAGCTTGACGAAGAGGAAAAAGAAGCGGTCAAGAAGATGCCCAAGATCGATTTCGGCAAATGAAAACCTTTCTTCGGCTGCTGCTGGGGCTGCTGCTTCTGGGGAGTCTGGGGGGAGCGGAGGAGATTCGCAACTACCGCTGCGATCTCTCCGTCACTTCACAGGGAAGCCTAAATATCAAGGAGACAATCCGCTACGATTTCGGCTCCGAGCACCGGCACGGCATCTACCGGGACATCCCCCTGACGGTCCGCCTGAGCCCCGGGACGATTCCTTTCGAACTGGGGTTCAGCGCATTCAGCGTGGAGATGGACGGCCGGCCGGTACCGTGGGTCAAAGAGGAGATCCACTCCCCCGACGCCGGTCGGATGATCCGCCTCAAGATCGGAAGCCCCTCCGTCAGAATTACCGGAGAGCATACCTACATCCTCCGCTATCACGTGGCCCGCGGAATCTTTCCCGCTTCCGACGGCAAGAACGATGCCATCCGATGGAACGTCCTGGGAACCGGATGGAAAGTCCCCGTGCATTCTTTTCGCTGCGACGTCCATCTGCCCCAGGCCCTCGACCGGGATAAGGTCACGGTCTTTAGCTATACGGGGCGCTACGGCTCCACCGCCAACGTCGCCTCCGATGCCATCTGGCTCGATGCGCGACACTTCTACATCCAGGCGGAGAACCTCGCTCCCCACGAAGGGGTGACGGTAGAGGTGGTCTACCCCAAAGGGCTGCTGGGGGATGCGGGCCGAGTGGAGGAGGCTTCCCGAACCGGCAGCCTGCTTCTGGCGACTCTCCCCCTTCCCCTGACCCTCCTCGCGCTGGGACTCCTCTACCTTCTGGCCCGCAAAAGCGGAGCCTTGGAGGAGCGTGGCTCGGTGGCGCCGCGCTACCAGCCTCCGAAAAATCTGAGCATTCTCCAGTCGGGGCTGCTCCTGGACAAATTCGCCGACGCCAAAGATCTCGCCCCTGCAATTTTGGAGTTGGGAAGGATGGGGTATCTGAAGATTTTCAATACCAAAGGCAGCAACCCCTCCCTCAAACGCACCTCCAAAGAGCCCGGAGAGGATTTGACTCCCGATCAACGCTTCTTGCTCGAACACATCCTCTTCGCGGAGGGAGAAACGTTCCATTTCGGCAGTCTCGATCAAAGCAGGAGAAAGCGTTTCTATGACAGGATGCAGAAGCTCAACAAACTCCTCTACGACTGGGCGGTGGATGCGGGATACATGCGAGAAAATCCCGAAAAATCCCGCTTTCGCTTCCTACTTTTCGCCCTGCTGATCTCCCTGCCCGCCGCCGCGGCGATCCTCTACAACGCCTTTCTCGAATACGGGGTCGAAACCCTAATTCCAATGCTCTTTTCTTTCCTCTTTCTCGGCGTGGGGATCGGCCTTCTCGTCAAAAGCATCCGCAGCCGTGCCTATGTGGGGATCCTCTTCGCCGTGATCTGGCTGGGTGGCAGCACTATGGCCCTGCTTCCTCTCATCCAAAACTTCCACCTTATCGATCTGCTCAAAGGCCCCCTGATTCTCTTGATTCTTTTGGGGATCGCGATTGTCTTTTTCTACCGCCGCGTGGGGCCCTATACCCGAAAAGGGCTCGAAGCGTGGCGGGAGATCGTCGGATACCGGGAGTTCGTCACCCGGGTCGAAGAGGATCGCATCCGCCGCCTCCTCAAAGAGTACCCCGACACCCTCGATCGGGGCCTGCCCTACGCCGTGCTTTTCGGCGTCGCGTCGGAGTGGAGCAAACTCTACACCGCCATGCACATCCCTCCTCCCGACTATTACGAGGGCGACTGGGTCGATCTCGACTATGGCCTGCGCGACATCCGCGACGGCCTCTCCCAACTCTCCGAACCCGTCGCCA
>CAYUXG010000066.1:0-1870 GCA_964448735.1 uncultured Nitratifractor sp.
CGCCAAGCCCTGGCCGAGGCGGAGCAGAAACTGGAGAAGGTCAAGGAGGAGTTGAACTCCCTGCAGTAGCTTCCTGCTCTCCTTTTCCTTTCACCGGATCGGATCCAAAAAGATCCGGATATTTTCTCATCCTCTCTTTTTATTTCATTCATTTCAACTCTGCTATACTTAGAAGAAGTTGAAACTAAGGAAGGCCAATGAAAAGAATCCATGGATGCTTGATCGGATTGTTGATGAGCGGCAGCCTGCTGACAGCACAGAACACCCAGACGGCGCCCGCCGCCACCCCGGCCCCTCAGCCTCAGGCAACGGCTCCGGAGCAAGCTCTGGCTCAGGCTGCATCCACTCCGACACCGCCGGCTACCGCTCCCGCAGCATCCGCGACGGCTTCTCCAGCCGCCCAACAGGTTCAGTCGGCACCGCAGACTCAGGCGCCGACAACACTTCCAGCCCCCGCCTTTACCCAGGAGGAGCTCGATACCGCCCTGGCTCCCATCGCCCTCTATCCCGACTCTCTGCTGGCGCAGCTGCTGATGGCCACTACCTATCCCAATCAGGTGATGGCTGCAGCCAAATGGTCCAAGGAACACCCCAAGATGAAAGGTGAAGAGGCGGTCAAAGCGGTCCAAAACGAAAACTGGAACCCCTGTGTCGCCTCTCTTGTCGCCTTTCCTCAGGTCCTGGAGATGCTCAGCTCCAAACCCGACTGGACCAAAGAGTTGGGAGAGATGTTCCTGGCTGATCCCGATGCCGTCATACTGACGATTCAGAATCTGAGGAAGAAAGCCTACGATGCCGGGAACCTCAAAGATACAAAAGAGCAAAAGGTTGTCGTCCAGCAGAGCGAAGCACCCCAGGGCGGCTCGGCGACAGCCAATGCGAGTACGGGCAACACGATCATCGAAATCCAGCCCGCCAACCCCCAGACCGTTTATGTCCCAGTCTACAACCCTACCGTCGTCTACGGAAGCTGGTGGCATCCGACTCCCCCCTATTACTATCAGCCCCCCTACTGGAATCCGGTAGCCACCATCATCGGATTCGGAGCGGCCATCGCTGTAGGAAATGCCCTCTGGAGCCACTGGGACTGGCACCATCACGACATCAATATCAATGTCAACCGTTACAACCACATTAACGTCAACAAGCGTCTCAATGTCCGTGCCAATCAGGCATCCTGGAGGAAAAACGTCCGGAAGAGCAATCCCCACTACAATCAGGTGACGAGGAAGCAAGCAAGAAAGCGACTGGATAACAAAGGGCTCCAGACACGACAGCGAGATTTGCAACGTGCTCGGGCCCAGGAGAAGCTCAAGCGAAACGGCGTGGATCTGAAAAAGGGGCGGGATAATCTGTGGAAAAATCCCCGCCAGGTACAGGGAGCGCTGGATCGGGCGAAGAAGGGACAAGTCAATCCCAAAGCTGCAAAAGCTTTCCAAAACAAAAAGCGACCTGCCATCCAAAATCGACCGGCGGGCCAGAAAATCAAACGGCCTATCACGAGGGAAACCAAACGTCCCGCCACACGGGAAGTGAAACGGCCCGCAAACCGTCAGGTAAAACGTCCGACAATCCCAAAACGCCCCGCACCCAAGGTCACCCGGCCCCATCCACATGCACGGCCGGCTGCACGACGCACCCCCAGAGCTCCCCAGCACCCTGCGCGCCCGAACAGAGGATCTATCCGGCGTTGATCAATCGTCGGGTTTTTTCGGATGGGTGTCGGGGTGAAGAATCCCCGATCTATTTTTTGTCGAACTGCAAGTTCCGACACTCTTCCTGGTTCATCTCCACACGGAGAATCTCCCTTCTGCTCATCTTGCTGAGATAGCGATAGACAATCTCGATACCTGAATCCAGAAAGCGTTTC
>CAYUXG010000066.1:1970-5698 GCA_964448735.1 uncultured Nitratifractor sp.
GATCATGCCATGCCTCCTTTGAGTTTCATCTTCCGCTCCATGCGATGGCCGACGAAAGAGAGGATGGAGGTGATAGCGAAGTACATGGCTGCGACGATGAGCCAGGTTTCGAAGGGGCTGAAGGTGTTGGCGACGATCTCCCGCCCCACTT
Organism: uncultured Nitratifractor sp.; assembly: GCA_964448735.1. Taxonomy (GTDB): domain Bacteria; phylum Campylobacterota; class Campylobacteria; order Campylobacterales; family Sulfurovaceae; genus Nitratifractor. Next base: position 2,122 of record CAYUXG010000066.1, read on the forward strand.
TCGTCAAATCGGTGATGGAGATGACCGAGACGAGGGAGGAGTCTTTGACCAGGGAGATCATCTCCCCCACCAGGGCGGGAAGTGCACGCTTAAGAGCCTGGGGCATGATGATGTAGAGCATGGTCTGGACATAGTTCATCCCCAGGGATTTGGCCGCCTCGTACTGTCCCCGTTCGATGGACTGGATCGCACCGCGCAGCACTTCGGCGATGTAGGCGCCATAGAAGAGCCCCAGAGACATTGCCCCGGCATAAAAACGGGGCATTTCAAAAATCGTGGCGATGATGAAGTAGAAGATAAAGATCTGCACCAGCAGCGGCGTTCCCCGGATCACGGTAATGTAGGCCGTAGCGATGTACTGCAGTACTGGATACTTGCTGATGCGCATCAGCGCCAGGAGAATCGCAATGGAGAATGCCAGCATCGCCCCCAGGGCAGAGATCTTGAGGGTAACGATTAGACCGTTGATGAGAGGCCCGGGTGCGAGGTGCTTTTTCTCCAGAAGTGCATCGCCTTCGTAGATCTCTTCGCCGCTTTTCACGGCAGGACGGTATCCGTCTTTGATGAGATAACTTTTTTTCTCTCCGTCGTTGCCGATCAGGAGTAGACGATTGCCTTCGATTTTTACCGTTCCGTCAAAATCGGCGGGAATCGCCTCGACCTTTTCATAGGCGAAATATTTGGGGACGCTGTTCCACTTCCAAGTATAGTTCATCCGGGTCGCGGCGACGAAGAGCCCGATTGCCAGCGCCATATAGAAAAGCACCGCGCCGAATTTGCCGAATGTGGGGCTCTCTAGAAGCCCGTGTCGCTGTCCCCTCATGATTTACTGCACCCGCTTGAGCCACTTACTGTCGACCATCCACTTCTTGTAGATCTTGTCGTAGCGGCCGTCATGCTTGATCTGATAGAGGAAGTTGTTGAGCCAGTTGAGGAAATCGGGATCCCCCTTGCGTACCGCCCATCCGAAAGGCTCGAAGGTCAAGTCTTTGTCCCAGTGTACGACCCCGTGCCCCTTTCCTTTCTTCGCCATGAAGAGGACATTGTAGGGCTTGTCGTAGACGAAGACATCGGCTTTGCCGTTGAGAACCTCCTGTACCGCATCGGCTTCGGTCTCGAAGGTACGAATCTTGGCATGCTTGAACATTTTGCGCGCAGCGATCTCTCCAGTGACCCCGAGTTTGGTGACGATGGTGATGTTCGGCTTGTCCAGATCTTTCCAGGTTTTGGCCTTTTCTGCGATCTCTTTGCGCAGGATCAGGGTCTGCCCCGCAGAGATGTAGGGATGGGAGAAGTTGACTTTGAGATTGCGCTTTTGGGTCATGGTCATCCCCGAGGCGATCATGTCGTACTTGCGGGTCAGCAGTCCGGCGATGATCCCGTCCCAGGCCGTGGGCACCAGCTTGAGCTTGACCCCCATCTCTTTGGCCATCAGGCGCACCATATCCACATCGAAACCGATGATGTTTCCTTTTTTGTCCTTCATTTCGAAGGGCATGTATCCGGGCTCGAGGCCCACCCGCAGCTCTCCCCGCTTAAGGATTTTATTGAGGGTCGATTTCTGCCAGAGCTGGGGATCGTCCGCCATCGCCAGGCTGGCGAAGAGCATCAGCATTGCCATCAAAATCTTTTTCATCGGTCACACTCCTTCTTTTCATTCTCGAACCAAGCCTTCCTTGTCGAAGGCGCCGCTGCCTCAGAAACCTTTGAAAGATTCTCGAATCGCTCAGAGGTTTCCGACTTAATGGGTCAGAATCTCCTGCAGGAATTTTTTCGCCCGTTCACTTTTTGGATGTTGGAAGAACTCTTCGGGGCGGTTCTCTTCGATGATCTTCCCTTCATCCATAAAGACGATTCGATCGCCCACTTCCCTGGCGAAGCCCATCTCGTGCGTCACGCAGACGATGGTGTAATTCTCTCTGGCCAGGGAGCGCATCACATCCAGCACGCCTCCGATCATCTCCGGATCCAAAGCGCTGGTCGGTTCGTCGAAGAGAATGATCTTGGGCTCCATCGCCAATGTCCGGGCGATGGCCACCCGCTGTTTCTGCCCGCCGCTGAGCGCACCGGGATAGTCGTGGGCCTTGTGGGCCAGCCCCACCCTCTCGAGCAATTTCATCGCTTTGGCCTCGGCCTCCTCCTTGGAGGCTTTTCGAACCTTCACCTGGGCAATGGTGATATTTTCTAATATGGTATAGTGGGGGAAGAGATTGAAGTGTTGAAAGACCATGCCGGCTTCGGCGCGGATCTTGTTGATGTCCGCCTTTTTGTCATAGATATCCTCGCCGTCGATGCGGATCCTCCCCTCGTCGATCTCTTCCAGACGGTTGATGCAGCGGATCAAGGTCGATTTTCCGCTTCCGCTGGGGCCGCAGATGACGACGATTTCCCCTTTCGCGACCCGAAAGTCAATCGCTTTGAGCGCATGGAAGTCCCCGAAGTATTTATGCACCTGCTCCATCTCGATCATAGGCGTATCACTCATCTTTACTCCATCGGACGTTTTCAAAAGCATATCCAAAAATTGCTATGATGTCGGAAAAAAGATCAGACTCTTCAACAGTTTGATTAATATGGATAAATATGGGAAACTTTTTCCGATCTTCTCTCTTCGCCGACCTTGCTCTCCTCTCCGTCGCCGTCATCTGGGGAGCCACCTTCGTCGTCGTCAAAGGCTCCCTCGAAAACACCCCCGTCTTCTCCTACCTTTTTCTCCGATTCTTCCTCGCATTTCTTGTGCTTCTCCCCGGCCTTTACCTGCGGAGAAAAGCTCTGAGCCTGGAGCTTCTGCGAGGTGGAATGCTCCTGGGAGTGATCTACTTCGCCGCCTTCGGCACTCAGACGCTCGGACTGCAAAGCATTTCCGCTTCCCTCTCTGCCTTTTTGACGGGACTCTACGTCATCTTCGTCCCCTTTCTCGCCTGGACTCTTTTTCACCTTACCCCGGGGCGTTCCCTTTTCCTCGCTTCCCTGCTCGCGGCCCTGGGGCTCTGGTTCCTGACTGCCCCGGCGGAGAATCCCCTCTCCATGCATCTGGGAACCGGAGAGTACTTCACTCTCGCCTGCGCACTCTTTTTCGCTTTGCATATTCTTATCACCGACCGCCTGACCCGGCGCTACGATACCTGGCTGCTCGTCGGAGTCCAACTCTTCACCGTCACCCTTCTCTCCGCCATTGCCTCCCTGCTGACCGAGCCGAGCACTCTGCCTCCGGTCTGGAGCCGCAGCCTGCTGATCTCCATCGCCATCACCGGCATCCTCGCCACCGCCTACGCACTTTTCGTCCAGACCATGATGCAACGCTACACCACCCCGACCCGTACGGCGATCATCTTCATTATGGAGCCGGTCAGTGCTGCGCTTTTTGGTGTCTTTTTCGCCGGCGAGCACCTCAGTGCCCTACAAATCCTCGGTGCCGCCCTCATCGTGGGAGCGATGCTGCTGACGGAGCTTCGGGGAAAGAGCGCTTCCGACTGAGAGCTTCTGCGCTATAATCGTTCACCTCAACACGAAAGTTTCCTATGTCCTATCCTACCTTCCCCGCCGATTGCCGTTCGCTGCTGTGCAAAGTGCTCAC
>CAYUXG010000067.1:0-5666 GCA_964448735.1 uncultured Nitratifractor sp.
CCCTCATCGTCCCATCCGTGCTCGTCGTCGCCGATCAGCGCGCGGTTGGGATCGGTGGAGAGGGTCGTTTTGCCCGTTCCGGAGAGGCCGAAGAAGAGGCAGACGTCTCCCTCTTTGCCGATGTTGGCGGAGCAGTGCATGGAGAGCTTGCCCTCCAGGGGGAGCCAGTAGTTCATCATCGTGAAGATCCCCTTCTTGATCTCCCCGCCGTACCAGGTGCCGCCGATGACCGCCTGATTCTTTTCGATATTGAAGGCGACGAAGACTTCCGAGTTGAGACCGTGCTCTTTGAACTTCGCATTGGTCGTTTTGCAGGCGTTGTAGAGGGTGAAGTCGGGCTCGAAATTCTCCAACTCCTCTTCGGTGGGCATGATGAACATATTTTCGATGAAGTGCGCCTGCCAGGCGACTTCGGTCACGAAACGGATCGCTTTGCGGCTGGAGGGGCTGGCTCCGGCAAAGGCGTCGATGATGTAGAGCTCTTTGCCCGAGAGTTGCTCGATCGTCTGCTCGAAGAGCTCGTCGTAGATTTCGGGAGTGATGGGCTGGTTGATGCTGCCCCAGGCGATATGCTCGTTGGAGGGAGGCTGTTCGACGAAATATTTATCTTTGGGACTGCGGCCGGTGAAGATCCCCGTATCGACCATCGCCGTACCGTTGTCGGTAAATTGGCATTCGCCTTTGACCTTCTCGTCTTCACTCAGGCGGGCGTAATCGGGATTGTAGATAATCTTTCCGATCTCTTTCAATCCAAGTTTTTCCAGACCTTTGGGCTGAATTGTGCTCATTTTTTTCCTCACTTATCTAAAAATTGAAAGCAGCACGCCTGCTGCCACCGCCGATCCGATCACTCCCGCCACGTTGGGTCCCATCGCATGCATCAAAAGCACGTTTCCGGGCCGGGCATCGGCTCCGATTTTGTTGACCACCCTGGCGGCCATCGGCACGGCCGAAACGCCTGCCGCTCCGATGAGGGGGTTGATGGGCTCTTTGCTGAATCGGTTCATCAGCTTGGCCAGCAGCACGCCCGCAGCCGTTCCCACGGCGAAAGCCACCAGGCCGATCAGCATGATCCCCAGCGTATCGAAGACCAGAAACTTGTCCGCCGCCAGTTTGGAGCCGACACCCAGCCCCAGGAAGATCGTGACGATATTGATCAAAGAGTTCTGCATCTCTTTGCTGAGACGATCCACCACTCCCGACTCTTTCGCAAAATTGCCGAAGGCAAAAGCACCGATCAGAGGAGTGGCTTCAGGTAAAATCATAGCAGAAAGCATCAAAATCAGTAAAGGGAAAATCAATTTTTCCCGTCGATTGACCTTGCGCAGCCGGGGCATGACGATGCGGCGCTCCTCTTCGGTGGTGAGCGCTTTCATCACCGGAGGCTGGATCACGGGCACCAGCGCCATGTAGGAGTAGGCCGCCACGGCGATCGCCCCCAGAAGCTCGGGAGAGAGGGCCGAGGCGATGAAGATGGAGGTGGGCCCGTCCGCACCCCCGATGATGCTGATGGAAGCGCACTGCTTCATCGTGAAATCCACCAACCCCGTATATTGCGAAAGCGCCGCCGCCCCGATCATGGAACCGAAGATCCCGAACTGCGCCGCCGCCCCCAGCAGTGCCGTCTTGGGATTGGAAAGCAGCGGCCCGAAATCGGTCATCGCCCCCACCCCCATGAAGATCAGCAGGGGGAAAAATTCGTTGGCGATGCCCATGTTGTAGATGATCCCCAAAAAGCCGTCGGGGGCGGTCATATCGGCAATGGGGATATTGGCCAGAAGCCCTCCGAAACCGATAGGGAGCAGCAGCAGAGGTTCGAAGTTTTTGACGATCGCCAGGTAGAAGAGGACAAAAACGACCAAAAACATAATCGCCCGGCCCCATCCCTGGGCGAATTTCGTCATCTTCTCCCCCTCTCCGTTCGTCACCCCCTCTTTGGGATAGAGCATGGCATAGATGCCGGTCGTCTTCATGAAATCGGCCAGCAAGCGGGTGAGAGGTTTGGGTTCGTGGGGATCGGAGACGGCCTGCTTTTGCAGAGCCTTGCCGCTCTGTTCGACAGTAAGGGGGTGCGACTCCGCCGCCGAGAGAGCCCCGAAGCTTAGCCCCAGCAGCAAAAGTCCGAGAAAGAGGCGTTGGATCATCCCGTCACTCCAGCGTCGCCAGAAGGCGTCCCTCTTCCACGCTGTCGTTCTGGGCCACTTCGATGCTGGCGACGGTCCCCTGCATGGGAGCGGCCACTTCGATCTCCATCTTCATCGCCTCCAAGACCATGATCGCTTCTCCTTCATCCACATGCTCTCCGGGCTGTTTGAGGATCTTCCAGACTGTTCCGGGAGTCTGGGCGTGGATTTCGATCTTCCCTTTTCCTGTGCTCGCTTTCGGTTTCTCTGCCGCCGAAGTATCTGCTTCCGGCTTCGCCTCTGTGGGTTGGACCTCGATCGATCCCTCCCCTTCGGCGACCTGCACGCTGTAGCGTTTTCCATCCACGATCACGGTGTAGTTTCCGGCCATCTCGATGCTCTCCTTTGTCGGCGTTTGGTTTCCTTTGCGCACCATGAGGGGGGATTCTCCTTTGAGAAAAGCGATCCCCTTGCGGTCGCACGATGCGGCGATGAAGAGATTCTCTTCCGTCGCTTCGATCCCCTCCTCTTCCAAGATCTTCTTCCAGTAGGCGATCGTTTTTTTCTCGTCCCGGTCGGCGATATCGAGAGGATTCTCCGTCGTGGGTTCCAGCTTAAGCTTGTTGGCGGCAAGCTCTACGATCTCGGGGTCGGGAGCGACGGGCGTGCGGCCGAAATAGCCCAGAACCATCCGGCCGTAGCCCGGGGAGATCTGCTTCCAGGGGCCGAAGATCACGTTGGCGTACGCCTGCTGCCAGTAGAACTGACTCACGGGGGTTACGGAGGTGCCGTAACCGCCCCGCTCCACCACTTCGGTCATCGCTTCGATCACTTCGTCGAACTTCTCCAGATTCCCGGCATCGCGCATCATCTGCGTATTGGCGGTCAGTGCCCCTCCAGGCATGGGAGCGAAGGGGATGATGGGATTGACCCGAGTCGCCTCGGGAGGAATGAAATACTCTTTGAGGCACGCTTTGAAGCGCTGCTGGTATTTACGGACCTTGTTCAGCTCCAGTCCTCCGAGATCGTAATCGGTCCCTTTGACGGCGTGCATCATCGTCAGAATGTCGGGCTGCGAAGTCCCCCCGCTGACCGGAGCGGCGGCCAGGTCGATGCCGTTGGCCCCGCCCTCCAGCGCCGCCAGGTAACAGGCGACACTCACGCCGGCGGTTTCATGGGTGTGCAGACGGATATGGGTCTGCGCCCCCAGGAGTTTGCGGGCCATACGGATCGTTTCGAAGACTTTGTTGGGGTTGGAGGTGCCGCTGGCGTCTTTGAAGGCGAGGCTGTCGAACTCCAAGCCGCTCTCCAGGATCCGACGGAGCACCTTTTCGTAGAAGGCAACGTCGTGGGCTCCTTTGCATCCGGGAGGAAGGTCCATCATTGTCACCACGACCTCGTGGTTCATGCCGTGTTTTTTGACGCAGGCGCCGCTGTACTCCAGATTGCGCACATCGTTAAGGGCATCGAAGTTGCGCACGGTCGTCGTCCCGTGGCGGGCGAAGAGTTTGGCAAAAAGGTCGATCATCTCCCGGCTTCCGGTATCGAGCATCACCGTGTTGATTCCTCGGGCCAGGACCTGGAGATTGACCTCGGGACCGACGATCTCCCGGAAACGGTCCATCATTTCGAAAGCGTTCTCACGAAGATAGAAGAAGAGGCTTTGAAAACGGGCTCCTCCCCCGAACTCGAAATGGGTGATCCCCGCTTCCCTGGCCGCTTCCACCGCCGGGAAGAAATCCTCCATCAAGACCCGACCGCCGAAGACCGATTGGAAGCCATCACGGAAACTGGTATCCATGATGTCGATGTATTTTTTCGCCATGCTCACCCCTTTTTCGCCGAATGGGTCTTGCGGTACTCCGTCACCGCCGCGACGATGGCGGCGACACGGGCCCGCTCTTCATCCTCGGAGCTTCTCGCCGGAGCCGACGCTGCGGGGCTCTCGGGAAAGTACTTTTCGACGATGTAGGCTTGCAGGCGCATCAAAAGCACCAAAAGATAGAGGAAGAGAAAGACGATCGTCATCCCGAGGATCATGAACTTGACGCTTTCGCCTACGAGACTGTATTCCATCGATTTCCCCCTTCGAGCGATTCTAAGACACTTTCCCTTGCATTGGCATAAAATCGAGAGCTTTTTAGCGCCGCTTTCTTCTTTTGCGCGGTTTCTGCTCCCTCTGTTCGCGCTCGTAATTTTCGATCATCGCTTCCAGCTCCGATTCGTTGTATCCGATGCGGTTGCTGCCGGAGAAGCTTTCACACTCCATCATGTAGGAGAGGGCCTTTTTGACGAACTCCAGATGATCCATCTCGTTGATCCCTTCGATCAGACGCTCGATCTGGGGATGCACGGCGGTTTCGTCCAAACGTTCCTTGAGCAGTCGGACCGCTTCGCCGTCGAGCTCTCCGCCTGCCACCTCCAGGGTCGCCAGACGCATCTCGGCTCCCACCTCTTTGCGAATGCGCTGCAGCTCCCGGAACTCTTCGGTCGAAGCCAGGGTGATCGCCCGGCCGCTTTTGCCCGCCCGGCCGGTCCGGCCGATGCGGTGGACGTAGCTTTGAGGGTCAAAAGGGATATGGTAATTGAAGACGTGGGTGACATTCTTGATATCCAGCCCCCGGGCCGCCACGTCGGTCGCGACCAGGATGCGGGTCTCTCCCCGTCGATAGGATTTGACGATGGCATCGCGCTCCATCTGATCGATGTCTCCATGCAAGCCTGCGGCGTTGAATCCCCTCTCCTGCAACAGCTCCGTCAGACGGTCCACTTCCCGCTTCATCCGGCAAAAGATCAGCGCCTTGTCGTACTCTTCTCTCTCGAGCAGACCCACGATCGCTTCATCCCGCTGATTTTCGTTGATGACGTAGTAGAGCTGGTCGATATCGACGTTTTTGGTCGTCTCTTCTCCGACGACGGAGACGAACTCCGGCTCATAGAGCAGCGTATCGGCCAAATCCTTGATCGGCTCGGGCATCGTCGCGGAGAAGAGCAGCGTCTGACGGTTCTGGGGGATGTACTCGAAGATCTCCCGCACATCGTCGAGAAAGCCCATATCCAGCATCTCGTCCGCCTCGTCCAGGACGACGATCTCGGGGTTGAAGACGTCGATCTTGCCCTTCTGGTAGAGGTCTTTGAGCCGGCCGGGCGTCGCCACGATGATCTGGGTCCCCCGATGGATCAGGGCGATCTGCCGACCGTAGCCCACGCCGCCGTAGACCGCCAGGGTGCGGATCCCGGCGAAACGCCCCAGATGATAGAGCTCGTCGCTCACCTGACTCGCCAACTCCCTCGTCGGCGTGATCACCAGCGCCCGCTCCACTTCGCCCCGGGCGATGCGATCGAGGATCGGCAAGCCAAACGCCGCCGTCTTGCCCGTACCGGTGTGGGCTTGGCCCACCAGATCTCTCCCCTCCAGGATGATGGGGATTGCCTCCTCCTGGATCGGGCTGGGCTCTTTGAAGCCCGCGATGCGCACCCCTTTGGCTACGTCGGGGTGCAGGTCAAACTCTTTGAATGTCATAATAAACGGTTCCTTCCACA
>CAYUXG010000068.1:0-5604 GCA_964448735.1 uncultured Nitratifractor sp.
CTTGACCCAAAGAACGGGATTTTCAGTGACCTCTATCCCCGTTCGAGTTTGCGCAATCTTAGCTTCACCGCTTCATGCTTGGTGCGCAACTCCGAAAGCTGCTCCACCCAAAACTCGTTACGTTTGCGCACCTTCTCGATCTCCTCTTCGGCTTTGCCCAGATTTTCCAACGCATTGGCCAGCTTGGCCTCCAGGGCCTGCGTGCCCCCCTCCAGCGAAGCGATCTTCTCCCGCTGGGCTTCGATATGCTCTTTGGCCTGTTTGAGCTGCTGCTCGATCTTCTCCTGCTCTTTGCGGTAGCGCTCCTCCAGATCTTGGTACTGCTGAATCTCCTTGAGCTGGGAAGCGTTGAGGATCTGCACCTCCCGCAGGCTCTCTTCGAGCAGGGCGATCTTCTCTTTTTTCTCTTTCAATCGCTCTTTGAGCTCTCGAATCTTTTCCAAGTGCCCTTTGTGATGGACGCTGAAGATCACCACCACCAGGATAAAGGCCAGCACCACCGAGGCGACGATGGCTCCGAAGACCATCGCATCGAGGTGATACAGCGCGAGGAAACGCTCCAGCATCTTAGCCTCCGATCCTGTCGTAATCTTTGGGGATTTTACAGCGCAGCTGCGCCGCGTCGAAAGGTTTCGACAGATAACGCACGTGATTGAAATGGATGTTGACCACGTTGTCCAGATCGTCCCGGTAGGCGATCTGCTCGATGCGCCCTTTGGAATCTACGGCGATCGTATAGTTTTTCCCGCCGTATTTGGCTACGTAGAGATTTTCCTTGTAGTGCCGAGCGTTGCGCAGCACCGCCGCCAGATCGAACTTCTTCTCCATCCGATAGAAGCTCGCCTGCTCCAGGTCATGGTCCACCACAATGACCTTCTTCCCGTCGCTGCAGACCTCTTTGTCGGTGGGTTTGCGGTAGATCCATTTCAGCGACGAGGGAGTGCTCATCATCACTTTTCCCCGGTAGAGAATCGTCTTTTTCTTTTCGTTGCTTACCTTCTGAAGAAAATCGGCGGAAAAGGCCGTCGGAATGCGGATTCCCGCACTCGATAACACGACTGCAACCGCTAACCATAAAAGCACGCCACGTAATTTCATCTCTTGCCTATCCTTCGCTTTCTGTCGCTTCGAAATCATATCAAAAGTTCCACTCCCAAGCGGATTAACGATTTTTGGATAGAATAAGTTCGATTTTACCACGAAGGCTAGCAGAAGTTATGATCAACACATTGATGAACGTATTCGGTACCGCCAACGACCGAAAAGTGAAACAGTACATGAAACGGGCCCAGAAGATCAACGCCCTGGAGCCCAAATACGAAAAGATGAGCGACGAAGAGCTCAAGGCGGCTTTCTCTTCCCTCAAAGAGGCCGTCAAATCAGGCGAAAAGAGCCTCGACGACGTGCTCTACGACTCCTTCGCCATCACCCGCGAAGCGAGCAAACGGGTCCTGGGAATGCGCCACTACGACGTGCAGCTCGTCGGAGGGATGGTCCTACACGAAGGCAACATCGCCGAGATGAAAACCGGTGAAGGAAAGACCCTCGTGGCCACCCTGCCCGTCGCCCTCAATGCCATGCTCGGCAAAGGAGTCCACGTCGTCACCGTCAACGACTACCTCGCCAAACGCGACGCCACCGACATGGGACGGCTCTACGAATTCCTCGGCTATCGCACCGGCTGCATCACCAGCGAGATCCAGGATGATTTCGAACGCAAAGCCCAATACGACGCCGACATCACCTACGGCACCAACAACGAGTACGGCTTCGACTACCTTCGGGACAATATGAAAGTCCGCATCGAAGAGAAGGTCCAGCGGGAACACTACTACGCCATCGTGGACGAAGTGGACTCGATCCTCATCGACGAAGCCCGGACTCCCCTGATCATCTCCGGCCCCACCCAGCGCGACCAAAATCTCTACCTCGTCGCCGACAAGGTCGCCCAGCAGCTGGAGCGCGGAGAGGAGCTTCCCGCCAAAGCCGGCGAACCCAAGAAGATGACCGGCGACTTCGTCGTGGACGAAAAGAACCGCACCATCATCATGACCGAACAGGGACTCGAAAAGGCGGAGAAACTCTTCGGCGTGGACAACCTCTTCAGCCTCGAAAACGCCGCCATGGTCCACCACCTGGATCAGGCGCTCAAAGCCCACAACCTTTTCGAGAAGGATGTGGATTACGTCGTGCGCGACGGCGAAGTGATCATCGTCGACGAATTTACCGGCCGCCTGAGCGAAGGGCGCCGCTACAGCGAGGGGCTCCATCAGGCACTCGAAGCCAAAGAGGGAGTCAAGATCCAGGAGGAGTCCCAGACCCTGGCGGAGATCACTTACCAGAACTACTTCCGTATGTACGAAAAGCTCGCGGGGATGACCGGAACCGCCCAGACCGAGGCGACGGAGTTCAGCCAGATCTACGGCCTGGACGTCATCTCCATCCCCACCAACGTCCCCGTCGAGCGGATCGACAAACCCGACTTGATCTTCAAAACCGAAAAAGACAAACTCAACGCCGTGGTCAAGAGGATCAAAGAGCTCCACACCAAGGGCCAGCCGGTCCTGGTGGGCACCGCCTCCATCGAAAAGAGCGAAATGATCCACGAGCGCCTCAAGAAAGAGAAGATCCCCCACAACGTGCTCAACGCCAAAAACCACGAGCACGAAGCGGAGATCATCAAAGATGCCGGCCAGAAAGGCGCCGTCACCGTCGCGACTAACATGGCGGGCCGGGGGGTCGATATCAAGATCGACGACGAAGTGCGCGAACTCGGCGGCTTGGCGATCCTGGGGACCGAGCGTCACGAGAGCCGCCGGATCGACAATCAGCTCCGGGGACGCTCCGGACGCCAGGGTGATCCGGGAGAGAGCCAGTTTTTCTTGAGCCTGGAGGACAATCTCCTGCGGATCTTCGGCGGAAACCGGATTCAGAAGATCATGAACTCCATGGGCATGGAAGAGGGAGAGTACATCGAATCCAAGCTGGTCACCCGCAGCATCGAAAAGGCCCAGAAAAAGGTCGAAGCGATGCACTACGAGTCGCGGAAGAACATCCTGGAGTACGACGACGTGGCCAACTATCAGCGCAAGGCGATCTACGCCTTCCGCAACCAGCTCCTCGATCCCGAATACGACATCACCGCCAAGATCGACGAAAACCGGGCCGAGCTGGTCGATTATCTGCTCCAGGAGGCGGAGATCCTCCACGGAGCCCCTTCGGAGGATTACGACCTGGAGCGCTTCATCGCTCTGGTGCGGGAGTACACCGGCGTGGAGCTCGATCCCGAGACGCTCAAGGGCAAAGACGCCGACGAGATCCGGGAAGAGACCCTGAAAATCCTCAAGGATTTCTACGAAGAGAAGATGTCGCTCTTCGACGCCGAACAGCGCAAAGAGATCGAAAAGATCCTCATCCTCCAGATCCTCGACAACGAATGGCGCGAGCACCTCTACGAGATGGACGTGCTCAAGACCGGAATCGGGCTGCGCGGCTACAACCAAAAAGACCCCCTCGTCGAGTACAAGCAGGAGAGTTACCGCCTCTTCGAAGCCCTGGTGCGCCGGATCAAATTCGAATCGACCAAGCTTCTTTATCTGGTGCAGTTCGATTTCAGCGCTCCCGAAGAGGAGATGGAGACGATCGAAAAGATCCGCGAAGAGCTGGAGTTCGACGAGGATGAGCTCATCAGCAACGAATACCAGGAGCTCCCCGAAGATACCACCGACGCCCAAAACACCCCCTACGTCGCGCCCCACAAACCCAAACGCAACGACCCCTGCCCCTGCGGAAGCGGCAAAAAGTACAAAAACTGCTGCGGCAAAAGCGGTCCGAAGAAGGGCCTTCTGGCCTGATGGCACTGCCCGCCGATCGCCGGGTGGTCCGCAGGATCGTCCGGCACTACCTGCGCTACGATCCCGACAACCCCTTCATCTTCATCTCCGCCGCCCTCGCCTTTCTCGGTATCGCTGCGGGTGTGATGGTGCTCATGATCGCCATGGGGATCATGAACGGCACGCAAAAAGAGTTCGAAAAGAAGCTCTTCGTGATGAATTACCCCCTCACCGTCGTCAGCTTCGGCGAAGGGGTGCGCGAGCAGACGATGCAGCGTATCCGCCGGGCGCTCCCCTCCGTCAAAATCAGCCCCTTCTACACCACCCAGGTGATCGTCAAATACGGCAGCACCATCGAAGGGGGGCTGCTCTACGGCGTCGATTACCGCAAGGAGGCGGCGATCAACCCGGTCTTCGCCAAAGCCCTCGATGCCAACCGAAGCTACTCGAAATTCTCCCTCATCACCGGAGACGACCTCGCCGCACTGCTCGATGCCCACAAGGGGGACAAGATCACCCTCCTCTTTACCCAGATGCAGGCAGCCGGCTTCGGCTCTCTGCCCCTGCAGAAACGCTTCACCCTCCAAGGCACCTTCAACTCGGGGCTCAAGGCGTACGACAAAGCCCTGCTCTACACCACCCTCGAAGCTTTCCGCAAAGTGCTCAAGAAAAAGCCCGATCGCTACGACGGCCTGCACATCTACACCGAAGATCCCATGAGGGTCATCAAAAAGGTCAAAGCCCTGCTCCCCGACGATGAGGACGTGGAGGGGTGGTGGCAGCAAAACGGCAACTTCTTCTCGGCGATGCAGATGGAGAAAAAAGCCCTCTTCCTCGTCTTGCTGCTGATCATCCTCGTCGCTTCGCTCAACATCGTCAGCTCCCTGCTCATGACCGTCATGAGCCGCCGCAAAGAGATCGCCCTGCTGCGCACCCTGGGCGCCACCCGGAGGGAGATTCGGCAAATCTTTTTCCGTCTGGGAGTGATCATCGGAAGCGCGGGGATCCTCACCGGCGCAGTGCTGGGCTTTTTGGGGATCTGGATTCTGACCCATTTCGACATCGTCACCCTCCCCGCGGACGTCTACGGTACGAGCAAGCTCCCCGTCGATCTTCTTCCCGGGGATTTCGTCATGATCCTCGTCGGAACGGCCCTCATCGTCCTGCTCTCCTCCCTCTACCCCGCCCGCAAAGCCGCAGCGACCGATCCGCTCAACGTCCTGCGCAACGAGTAGATGCCATGAAGCTTCTCATCTGCGATTTCGACGGTACCCTGGTCGAGAGCAAAGAGGCGGTCACCTTCGCGATCAACCTCATCCGAAAAGAGCGCCACGCTCTGCCTCCTCTGAGCCCCGAAGAGGTCGTCTCCATCCTCGATGCGATGCGCCCCACCTTGGAAAAGGAGCTTTTCGGCCCCGAAGCCGGCCCCGAAGATCGGGAAGCTTTCCGCCGGGAGTATGCGCGCTGCGCCGCCGAAAGAGTCGATTTCGTCCCCGGCATGCGCAGCACCCTCGAACAGCTTGTAGGCCAAGGCGTCCTCCTGGCCGTGGCGACCAACGGTTCGGGCAGCTTCCCCCGGCAGATTCTCCGGGCCCGGGGGGCGGAAGCTCTCTTTCGGGTCATCCTGGGAGCCGACGACGTCCCCCGTCCCAAACCGGCTCCCGACATGCTCCTGGAGATCTGCCGCCGCCTGGATCGTTCGCCCGATCGACAAAGCTGCTGCATGCTCGGAGACAGTCTCAACGATATGCTTGCCGCCCGCGCCGCGGGA
>CAYUXG010000069.1:0-2725 GCA_964448735.1 uncultured Nitratifractor sp.
ATTTCTTAAAAAACTTCAAAATGATAATAATTTTTCGAATCTATAGAGGAATGCAGTATGAAAAATAAGGGAAAGCTCACTCCCCGTCGAAATTCAAGTTCCATATAAGAGTAATTTTCTAAGAAGAGAAAAAAATCACGACACCGTAGCGTCCGAACTTCGCCGCCGCGACGATGAGTAGAAACTTTTTCCAATCGTAATGAAGCACTCCCGCCAAGAAAGTCAGAGGATCTCCAATAACGGGCACCCAGCTGAGCCATAGGCTCCAACCGCCCCATCGGGCGAAAATCCCTTCGCTGCGCCGCAAAGAGGCGACCGAGAGCTTGCCGTGCGCGAGCAGCCAATCGGTCCCTTTGCGCCCGATCCAGTAGTTCAGTGCCGAGCCCAGCGTATTGCCCGCTCCCGCCGCCAGGAGCAGCCCCCAGGGAGCCCAGCCCTGCCGCAGGTCGTAAAAGAGTAGCGCTTCACTCGAAAAAGGAAGGAGCGTAGCCGCGGCGAAGGAGGCGGCAAAAAGAATCCAATAGACCATAGGACGTCCGAGAGCGCTACCGGGATTTCAGCGGTACGACCTCCAGGCACTCCGCCTCAACCCTGCTTTTGGCATCGCTGATGACGAAACGCTCTCCGGGACGGAGCTGCGATAGAGCCTTGCGCCGCCCTTCGACGGTCACTTCGCCCCACCCTTCCCGGCTACGCAGGGCCGGATCCATGCGCTTGAGCTGTTCGCTCAATCCTTCGAGTCGGCTGCTCTTTCGCTCCAGGATGCGCCGGAGCGAATCCTCCAGAGGCCGGCGGAGGGCGGGAAGCTCCGCGTCGAAACGCTCCAGCCGATAGGCGATGCTGCGGCCGAGCTCCTCGCCCAGCGCCGCGAAGCGCTCCTGATACTCCTGAAGGCGCCGAAGTACCGAAGCTCTCTTGAGCGCCTCCGCCTCCTGCTGCAAGGCTTCGGCTTTACGGTGCAGCAACTCTTCGACCCTGCGTTGCATCCGTATCTGGCGCTCGTCGAGCAGACGGAGCATCTCGGCGGCGTCGGGCAGGATCATCTCCATCGCCGCACTGGGGGTGGGTGCGCGCAAATCGGCAACGAAATCGGAGATCAGCGTATCGACCTCGTGACCCACGGCACTAACGACGGGAGTGCGGGCTCGGTAGATCGCCTCGGCGACGGCCTCTTCGTTGAAGGCCCAAAGATCCTCCTGACTCCCCCCGCCCCGGCCCGTGACGATGATATCGGCTCCCAGAGTGTCGGCAACGTCGATCCCCCGGGCGATCTGCGCCGCCGCACCCTCGCCCTGGACCAGCGTATCGACGACGAGGATCTCCACAAGCGGCCAGCGACGGCGGGCGATCTTGAGCATATCCTGCAGGGCCGCACCTTGCGCGGCGGTTACCAATGCGATGCGCCCGGGAAAGCGCGGCAGCGGCTTTTTGCGCTCGGCGGCGAAGTAGCCTTTGGCTTCGAGCCTCTTTTTGAGTTGCTCGAAGGCCACCGCCAGCGCCCCGCGTCCGTAGGGCTCCACGCTCACGGCGATGAGCTGATACTCCCCCCGGGGCGTATAGACCCCCACCGATCCGTCGATGATGACATGCTCGCCTTTTTCCAGGCGAAACTTCAGCCGCGCGGCGTTGCTGCGCCACATCACGCAACGCAGAGTGCTGCGCTCATCCTTGATCGAGAAATAGACATGCCCGCTGGAGTGGTAGGTCACCGAAGCGATCTCCCCCTCGATGCGGATATGCATAAAAGTCGCCTCGAGCAGGGATTTGATCTTTTCGTTGAGGGAGGAGACGGTCATCAGTTGCAAGGAGTGCTCCTTGCAACTGATGGAGTGAATAGTGAATAGTGAATAGTGAATAGTTCAGGTATGCGTTGTTTTACAACGCTTTTATCAAAAAATCTTGCATTCGCGCCACAGGCGCCCCCAATAACCAATGACCAATAACCAATAACCAAACTTCTACACCTTCTGCGCCACGAACAGCGTGCTGATCCCCATGGAAAAGGGTTTGACGTAGCGCATCGCAAATCCCGCCTCTTCCAGCTCCTGCATCAGCATCTCGGAGGTCAGAAACTCTTCGATGGAGTCGGGCAGATAACGGTAGGCGGCATAGTTTTTGCTCACCAGGCCGCCCACGGCGGGGAGAATGCGCTTCATATAGAGATCCACCAGCGGAGCGGTGAGCCCCTTTTTCTCCTGCTTGGTAAACTCCAGAATCACGACGATGCCTCCTGGCTTGAGGGCGCGGTGAAACTCTCGCAAAGCATCTTTACGATCGACCACGTTGCGGATGCCGTAGCTGATGGAGATGATCTCGGTGCCGGCATCTTCCAGGGGAAGCTCCTGGGCCTTGCCTTCGACGAATTCGGCGAAATCGACCTTTTTGCGCGCGATCTCCAGCATCCCTACCGACGGATCGATCCCGACGAAGTTCTCCACCTCGATCCCCTGCCGTCGGGCACGATCCCGCCAGTGCAAGAGCAGATCCCCCGTTCCCGTCGCTACGTCGGCGATGCGTTCGATGCGCTTCTTGCCCAGGATCTCGTAGGCTTTGTCGCAGCCCTTTTTGCGCCACTGTACGTCGATGCCGAAGCTCAACACCCGATTGGCCAGGTCGTAGGTCCCCGCGATCTCGTCGAACATTTCGACGATCTTTTCCTGTTTTTGCTGCTTGTCCAAAACGGCTCCTATCAAATAGTGAAGCAATTATAGCTCAGGGGCGCTTG
>CAYUXG010000069.1:2825-5509 GCA_964448735.1 uncultured Nitratifractor sp.
CGGCTCCAGATCATCAAATCTCTGCCGATCCTTCGCTGATGCAAAAACTCCAGCGATGCCTCCAGAGAGTAGCCCATCGGGTGAGTGCTCAGACGGGGGGTCTGATAGAGAAGCAACCAGTCGATTCGATCCCGCAGCGCTCGCAGCATCCCCTCGCCCCCCTCGAGAAGCAAGAATCCCGGCCGCCGTAGCAACGGCTCCAGGTCGTCGGTGATCGAGACGCGCCGGCCATCGATACCAAAGAGCGGAATCTCCCGATCGAAATCGTCACAGCGGGAGTAGATCGTCACATCGGGAGCCGGAGCGCCCGTGAAACGGCAATCAAGCCTCGGCCGATCGGCCCGGACGGTGCTCCCGCCGATGAGCAGCTCGTCGGCGGCTTCTCGGAGGCGATGAACGTGTTCGAGGGATTCGGGGCAGCTGAGATACCCTCCTCCGATGCGGCCGTTGCTCGTTTGCGCCAGCTTAAAGAGCACAAAGGCCCTCTTGCGAGAGATCAGGAAGGGTTCGATCAGATCCCGGGCCCCCTCGCGGCGAAGTCCTATCTCCACCTCCGTGCCGCCGCCGATCAGGATCTGCGCCCCGCCCCCGTGTCCCGGGACGGGATCCTCCAGCGCAATCGTCACCTTGCGCAGAGCCAAGGCATCGATGAGCCGGGCGCAGGAGGGGGTGCGTCCCTCGTGGGAGCAGGGCTCGAGCGTGACGAAGAGTTCGCAGCGGGAGAAAAACCCGGCAGGCAGGGATCGCAGAAAATCGTGGGCCGCTCCCGCCTCCTCCCAGGATACCGGAGCTTTGCGCCCGGAAAGCACTTCATAAGCTGCCATAAGAGCACGCACTTCGGCATGGGACTCTCCCGCGCGGCGATGGGCTTCGACCGCCAGCAGCCGCCCCTCCCGCACCACGGCGCAGCCTACGGCCGGATTGGGATGGGTCAATCCCTGATAGCGCCACGCTTCCTGCAGGGCAAGATCCATGAAAAAGCCGTCGTCAAGCTGCATCTTCTTCCTTTTGTTTGTAAGCATAAAGCGAAAAGCTCAAAGCCGTAAGCTGACGGGAGTTTGTTCAAGATTCCAGCATCGCTTTGAGGCGTCCGGCATCCCGCACGGCATTGCCCTCCAGGTCGTTGTTGAAATAGACGAAGGCCGGACGGTGATGCGCCAGCGCGTCGCGGATCGTATCGGCCCACTCCCTGAGCGTCGCATCGTCGTAGCTGCCCCGGTAGTGGCCGTCGCTGCCGTGCAAGCGTAGATAGACGAACTCCGCCGTACTTACTTGGGGGACTTCCCTTCGGCCGTAGTCGTGAAAACAGTAAGCCACGCCGTAATGGCGCAGCATTTCGAAGATCTCTTCATCGTACCAACTCTCGTGGCGAAACTCAAGCACGAAGCGCCATCCGGGAGGGCAGAGGGCCAAAAACTCGCCCAAAAGCTCCCCGTTTTTATGCAAGGATGGAGGCAATTGGATCAAAATCGCCCCGATCTTGCGACGCAAAGGTTTGAGCAGATGCAAAAAACGCCAAAGATCCTCTTTGATCCCTCGGAGCTTTTTGTAGTGGGTGATGGAGCGGGGAGCCTTGAAAGAGAAGAGAAAATCCTCCGGGGATTTCTCGTCCCAATGCTCCACCGTCGCCGCTTTGGGCAGATGGTAGAAGGTGCTGTTCATCTCCACCGTATCGAAGGCTTGGGCGTAGATTTCGAACCAGTGGCTTTTGGCGACCCCTTCGGGGTAGAGGACGCCCCGCCAATGTTCGTAATAAAACCCTGATGTCCCGATATAGGCTTTCGCTCCCATCGATCCACGGGACTCAGCGGGGGTAGATCCCCGTGAGATCCGCCTCGGCCAATACGTGACCCCGCATCGCTTCGAGTAGCTGAGTCCGGCTCAAGCCCGGCTCAAGCGGCAGAGGCACATCCAGCGCGAAGAGCCGCAGCACATAACGATGGGCCCGATCGGGCGGGCAAGGGCCTCCGTAGCCGAATTTTCCGAAATCGTTGATCCCCTGACGGATCCCCTCTCCCAGTTCGGGCGTGGGTGGAAGGCCTTCGGGAAGCCCACCGAAGCTCGCCGGGATGTTGTAGATCACCCAATGGACGAAGAGCCCGGAAGGAGCGTCGGGATCCTCCATGATCAGCGCCAGGGACTTTGCCCCTTCGGGAATGTTTCCGAATACCAGAGGAATCGAAAGATCGCTTCCGTGACAACCGTACTTGGCCGGGATTTGCGAACCGTTTTCGAATGCGGGCGAGTGCAGGTACATTTCAGCTCCTTTGCCGTAGAGTGTCGCAGTGAAAAAAAGCGTCCAGGACGCAACAAAGATCCAAAGAATCGATCGTTTCATTGTAAATTACCTCCGTTCGTCATTATAACACGCCCAAAGGCACCTTTATGCAGCAGCAGAGCGATCTCAAACTCTTTTACCTTCTTATGGTCCTTGCGATGATCGGCTGGGGAGCCTCCTGGGTCCACGTCAAGGTCCTGAGCTCCTATCTCACGATCCACGAGATCATCTTCTACCGCTACCTGCTGAGCGCACTGAGTATGTTGCCGCTTTTGAGGATCATGCATCTTCCTCTGAAAATCCCTAGAGCTCTATTGCTCAATCTTCTACTCGCTTCGGGCGTCATGATCGGCTATACCTGGCTCTTCATCGCCGGCACCAAACTGGGAACCGCCGGACTGGGCGG
>CAYUXG010000070.1:0-5477 GCA_964448735.1 uncultured Nitratifractor sp.
AGCAAGCCTCCGACGATCATCGTCGCAAGAATCCAGACCACGCTCCATCCGAAGCCGATGGCGATGCCGACTCTGAGAGAGACGAAGAGTTCGGCGAAGAAGAGGAGGACGAAAAAAATCATCTCAGACCCGCTTAAGGATCTCGGCCGTCAAATCCTCCAGGGCTACGTCGCTGCGCTGCATTCCATCCCGTTCGATCAGCTCGACTCGGCCCTCGGTCAGCTTTTTGCCCACGACGACCCCAAAAGGGATACCGATGAGCTCGAAATCGCTCATTTTGGGGCCGAATCGTTCGCTTCGGTCGTCGAGGAGTACCTCGACCCCCGCCTCTTTGAGCTCCCGATAGAGCCGCTCTCCCGCTTCGCGCTCCTCCTCTTTTTTGACGTTGGAGACGATGATCTCC
This sequence comes from uncultured Nitratifractor sp., assembly GCA_964448735.1. Classification (GTDB taxonomy): domain Bacteria; phylum Campylobacterota; class Campylobacteria; order Campylobacterales; family Sulfurovaceae; genus Nitratifractor. Next base: position 404 of record CAYUXG010000070.1, read on the forward strand.
ACGGCGAAAGGGGCGCTCTCTCTCGTCCAGACGCATCCGCGCTCGTCGTGGTGCTGCTCGATGATCGCCGCGAGCAGCCGGCTCACGCCGATGCCGTAGGTGCCCATGACGAAGGGACGGGCTTTGCCGTTTTCATCCAAAAAGGTCGCCCCCAGAGGCTCGCTGTAGCGTGTGCCGAGCTGGAAAATATGGCCCACTTCGATCCCTTTGGTCGTCTTCAGCGTCCCGCCGCAGTGGGCACAGCGATCGCCTTCATGCACGGCGATCAGATCGGCGAAATGCTCGCTCACGTCGGGAACCTGCACGCCGATTTTGTGATACTCTTCCCGGTTGGCCCCCATGATGAGGTTGCCTTCACCCCGCAGTTCCCGGTCGATGCGGTAAAGCACCCCTTCGGGAAGCCCCTCGAAGCCCATGTAGCCCGGCGTCAAACCGGCGGCTCGAAGCTCCTCTTCGCTTACGTCGAGCAGTTCGTTGGCCCCCACGGCGTTGCACGCTTTGGTCTCTTCCAGCTCGTCGTTGCCCCGGATGAAGAAAAGCGAGATCTCTTCGCGGCCCTCGTCGTAGAGCGCCTTTTTGGCCACCGCTTTGATCAGGTGGTGGGGATCGATGCGGAAAAACTCCGCCAAGGCTTCGATGGTCGTGGTGCCCGGAGTGTGAAACTCCCCGGGGCTCATCTCGGGGGCTTCTCCCTCTTCGTAGGCGGGTGTTTGCCGGGGAGCGCGCACCGCGGCTTCCACGTTGGCTCCGTAGTCGCAGCCGTCGCAGACGACGATCGTATCCTCCCCGCTCTCGGCCAATACCATGAACTCCTTGGAGCCGCTGCCCCCGATGGCGCCGCTGTCGGCTTCGACAATCCGAAAATCCAAGCCCAGGCGGGTGAAGATCCGGCTATAGGTCGCCTCCATATGGTCGAATTCCCGCTTCATATCCTCTTCGTCTTTGTGGAAGCTGTAGCCGTCTTTCATTAGAAACTCCCGACCCCGCATGAGGCCGAAGCGGGGACGGATTTCGTCGCGAAACTTGGTTTTGATCTGGTAGAGATTGAGCGGAAGTTGCTTGTAACTCTTGACGCTTTGGCGCACCAGGTTGACCATCATCTCTTCGTGGGTCGGCCCGAGGACGAATTCGTTCTCTTTGCGATCGCGAAAGCGCAGAAGCTCTTTGCCGTACTTCTCGAAACGGCCGCTCTCTCTCCAGAGCTCGGCGGGGGTGACGAAAGCCAGATCGACTTCCAGGCATCCTGCCTTGTCCAACTCCTCCTTGACCACGGCACGCACCCGGTCCAGGACCCGCTTGCCCAGAGGGAGGAAATTGTAAAGCCCCGCCCCCACGCTCTGGATGAATCCTGCACGGATCAGATAGATATGGCTGGGAAGCACCGCATCGCTGGGGGCTTCCTTGGCGGTGGGAATCAATGTTCTGGAAAATCTCATGCTTTGCTCTCTTTCATCGTGACTTTGTACTGTTTGGGATCGATGTCGGTCGTATCGATGTCGAAAACCCGTTTGACGGCTTCGATCACGCCGCTGCCCTCTCCCTCTTTGGAGATGCGGCGCATTGAACGGGTAGGTTCATGCAGGTATTTGTCGAACGCCTGCTTCATGGCATAGCGCAGATTGTCGCCGTACTCGGGGGGGATGAATCCCTTGCTCACGGCCCGCTGCGCCTCCTCCTCGACCACCCGGTCGATCTCCAGGCGCATCTGTTTGATCACCGGCTCCACGGAGAGGGCCTGGAGCCAGCGGAAGAACTCCTCCTTGTAGCGCGCCACGATCTCCGCGGCTCGATACGCCTGCTCCTGGCGCAGGGCATGGTTGCTTTGGGAGATGCTCTGCAGGTCGTCGATGCGGAAGATTTTGACGTCGCGGATCTCCATCTCGTCGATGTCCCTCGGAATCGCCATATCGAACCAGACTCTCTGAAGCTCCTTCTCCTCCACCATCCCTTCGGTGATGATCGGCTCGGCGGAGGCCGTTGCGCTAAAGAGCAGGCGGTAGCGGTTGAGATAGAGGGGGAGCCGCTCCATCGTTCCTACCCGGACGTTTTCACCCAGCTCCTGGGCCAAGGCTTCGGCCTTTTCCCGAGTCCGGGAGAGCAGCAGCACGTCGGCTCCGGCGCGCAGCAGGTGTTTGGCCGCCAGACGCCCCATCTCTCCGGTGCCCACGACAACGCCGGTCATCCCCGCTAGAGAGCCGTTCATCTCCTCCTGCGCCTGAGCCACCGCCACCGACGCGATGGAGATCGGGTTTTCGGAAATGTTGGTGACGTTGCGCACCTCCGCGGCGCACTTGACGGCGTAGCTCAACACACGATTGAGCTCCCGTCCCGCCGTGCCGTTGTCGTAGGAGAGTTTGAAGCCCTGCTTCACCTGGCCCGTAATCTGGGCTTCGCCGATGACCAGGGAGTCGAGAGAAGCGACGACGTTGAAGAGATGCTCCACCGCCTCCTCGTCTTCGAAACGCATGGCGCTCTGGGCCAATTCGTGAAATCCTACGCCGGTACGGCGGCTCAAGAGGCCCAAAATGGCATGGAACGTGGCGAAATTGTCCTTGGAGGCACTGACGATTTCGATCCGGTTGCAGGTATGGATAACAAAGGCTTCGAGCATGAAGTCGAAATCCACCAGCATGCTGAGAAAATCGCGGATCTGCTCCTCGTCCCGGAAGGCGAGGGCCTCTCTCTGCTCCAGATCACAGCGCTTGTAGTTAAAACTGACGACCTGATAGTGCATACTCAGAAGTTCCTTTCGATCATTTTCCGGGCGATCTCTTCCAAATCCCGCTCTCCTTCACGCTCCATGAGGGCGATGGCTTCTTCCACCAGCTCGCGGGCTTCCAGGGCGCAGCGGCGCAGGATCCCGTGACGCACCATCCGATCGCGGATCCACGCCTGCTCTTGGGCATCGAGGGGACGCTTCCAGAGTGCGAGCAGTCGCTCCCTCTCCTCCTCGTCGAGCGCTTCGTAGAGATAGAGATAGGGCAGGGTCGTTTTGCCCTCTTCGTAGTCGTGCATCGCCGGCTTGCCCAGGGTTTCGCTGCTCTGGGTGATGTCCAGCAGATCGTCGATCATTTGAAAGGCGATCCCCAAATTCCGCCCGTAGGTGCGGTAGGGTTCGGGATCTTTGCCCGCCAGCAGCGCGGCGGCTTCGGAAGCCGCTTCGATGAGGCTGGCGGTCTTTTGGTAGATCATCTTCAAGTAGGCGTCCCGGTCGCGGTTGAACCCCTCGGAGAGCAGCACGTCCCGTCGCTCTCCCAGGCTCAGCTGCACGACGGCCGCGGAGATGCTCCGGGCAACCCGGCGGTCGATGTCGACCAATTCATGAAAAGCCTTGGAGTAAAGAACGTCCCCGAACATGATGGAGGTTTTGTTGCCGTAGAGCGCATTGATCGAAGGCCGGCCCCGACGCACGAAAGCATCGTCGATCACGTCGTCGTGCAGTAGACTCGCGGCATGGATCATCTCTACCACCGCCGCCGTTTTGATCGCCGCGGGGGTCGGACCCGCGATCGTCAGGATCAACCGCGCCCTCAGTCGCTTGCCCGCCGGAAGCCCCGCATAGAGCCTCCGAGCATCCGCATCCTCCAGCTCCTCGATGTACTGGGCGATCCTCCGTTCTACGGCCTCCAGCATGGAAGACCCTACTCGCACTGGGTGACGATGTTGCCCACCGTCTCGATGAAGAGAGAGTTTTTGCGATTCTCCAGATCCGTCGGGTCTACGGCGCCCAGACTCTGCACCAGCTGCTCGTACTCCTGCTCCAATCCCTTCTCCTCGATCAGCCGCTCCGCCGCCGCCAGACGCTCGAAAACCTTTTCGAGCTCCGCTTCGGCGATGTTTTGATTGGCCGTACGAAAGACTTGGAAAAAGTTCTCCCTGGGCGTCGTGCTCAAAAAATCGTCGTCATCATCGTCAAAAAGCTGCATTGCTCATCCTTCTTCGTGTTTTTCACATTGGATTTTTGGGAGATATTATAGCAGCTGCATGGAAAAAGTGCCTAGCGTGGAAGGCGAAAGGACTCCACTCACTCCTCAGAGCTCAAAACTTTTTCTTTCACCACCCACCGAGCGAAGGGGATCGAGGCGGTAAAGGCGGGGCTGACGGCATTGAGGATCTGCACGCTCTCCTCGTTCGTCTCCACCACGAAATCCTGCACCAGCTCCAGGCTCTGCCGATCGAGGAGCTGGGCGCGGATCCCCGGGCGGCTCCAACGATCGTAGGTCGAAAGATCCATCCCCCCGACCAGGCCTTCCGCCAGATGAAGAAGATGGCTTCGGCGGTACTTTTTGATCTCTTCGATCGCCAGCCGGCGGAAACCGAAGGCATCGCTGAAAAAGAGCTTCGTTTCCCAGCCCAGGATCGACGCCGTCTCCGCAGCATCGAAGCGCTCCAGACCCCGATAATTCTCCCGCCAAAAGGCCGGAATCGCCGTGGGGCCGATCTTGGCGTCGCCCTCGACGGTGAGGGTGAAATGAACTCCCAGGAAAGGGTTGGCCAGGTTAGGAACGGGGTAGATGTTGGTACGCAGGCCGCTGCGGTTGCCCTGGTCTTTGAGATAGATCCCCTTGAAAGGGATGATCGTGTAGCGTTCTCCCAGGCCGAAGGCCGCAGCGATGCGATCGGCGTAGAGCCCTGCGGCGTTGACGAAACGTCCGTAGGCGATCTCGCCGCACTCCGTCCGGGCGATGCCTGCGGCCGGGCGGGCGAGCCAGGCGCAGGAGGTACGGATTTCGATCCCCTCTTCGCGCGCTTTTTGTGCCATGCGGCGCGTCACTTGCACCGGGTCGACCGTCGCCGTCGTCGGCGACCAGAGCGCCCTGCGAAACGTTCGGGCTTCGGGGAAACGCTCCGCAAGCTCCCGCGCACTCATCCACTCCAGCTCCACGCCGTTGGCCCGCCCCCGCCGCATCAGCGTTTTCAGGGTCGCGTCCTCCGCCTCGTCGCGGGCGACCACGACCTTGCCGCAACGGTTGATCGCGAGATCCTCCTCTTCGCAAAAGCGCCGCATCGCCGCGTTGCCCTCCCGGGTAAAGCGCGCCTTGAGCGAGTCGGCGGTGTAGTAAAAGCCCGCATG
>CAYUXG010000071.1:0-5443 GCA_964448735.1 uncultured Nitratifractor sp.
GAATTCGAACTTTTCGAAAGCTGTTGCCTCAAAGTCGAGAGCCTCTGCGAAAGATGGGAGATCTAGAGTCTCTTCGAAGATTGTCTAGCGAAAACGAAATCCCTCCTTCTGTAGCGCTTCGCGGAGCCTCTCGCCGAGATCTCCCTGAAACTCCAGCCGATCCTCCCGCAAGGTCCCTCCCGTGCCGAGGGTGCCTTTGAGCCTCTTGAGCAGGGATTGCAGCTGCGCCTTTGGCATCGCAAAGGGCCCCACGCTGCTGACCCATTTGCCCCGACGTTTCTCCCTGGAGAGAAAAAGACGATGTTTTTCGGGGGGAAGCACCTCTTGGGAAACCTTGCTCTTCTCTTTCTTTGTTCGGTTGTCGCTCTCCCAACCGTCGCTTAGCTTCGCCCCCATTTCGAAAAGCTGCTTTTTCATCTTCTTCTCCTTCACCATTTCGTATCGAAAATCAAACCGAGGATCACCCCGACAAAAAGAAGGATCACCATCGTCCAGTACAAAGTCTCTTCACTGGGCAAGCGCATCGGGTTCCACCTCGTAGATCAGCTCCGTGCGTAGTTTGCGCCGCTGAATCTCCAGCAGCCGCATCCCCGGCAGAGGCAGGGCCGTCAACTGCTGCGTCGTCTCCACTTCATGCAGCGCCGCTTCCCGCGCCACCCGTCCTCTCCACGCTTTGGCCCAATGGCTGACGCTTTTGCCTTGGATGAGAAACTTCATCGTCGTGTAGGGATGGGCAGGTTTGTAGAAGCGGTCGTAATAGCCCGCCCGCAGATCGAGGATCTCTTCTCCTTCGAGCAAAGCATCCAGCAAAGGAGCCGCAGCCTCCCGGTAGCGACGATCGGTCTGCACCTGCCCCAAAGGCGCACCCTGCTTGAGACGATACTCCGGTAGCAGATCGCTTGCAAGGACGGGTCCGAAGAGATTGGAAAAGAGGATCACGTTTGCATCGATATAGCCTCTGGCCTTTTCATCAAGACTTTCGTAATCCAGATAATCGAATGCGACCCCTTCATAACGCAAAATGGCCTTCATCCCTCCGCTATGAAGGGGATCGATCTGCCGATAGTGCTCGATCTGGGACTCCTTTTTGAGGCCGAAAATCCGATGCAACTCCTCCGGGTCGCCCCGCTGCAGGATCTCGCGGTAGATGTCCAAAAGCTCTTTTCGCAGAGGGCAGAGCTCGTCGAAAAGAAGCCTGCAGAGCTCGAAAGGCTCCTCCCCGCCGCTACGCTTGCTTTCACTGGGTGCCAAAAGAATCTTCATCGTCGCTCCTCGAAGCAAATCTATCCGGATTATGACAGATTTCGCTAAAATATGAGTAATTCACTCTGATTTAGGAGGCACAATGCACGTCTATCTGGACAACAACCGAACGACCCTCGTCGATCCGCAGGTCCTCGCGGCGATGGAGCCGCTGCTCAAAGAGCCCTACGGAGAGCTCCACGCTCTGCACAAAGCCGGAGCCAAAAGCCGCAAAGTCTATGCCGAAGCGATGGAGAAGCTCTATGCCGCTCTCCACGCCCCCGAGGAGAGCGACCTCTTTTTCAGCTCCGGGGAGGCGGAGAACCACAGTACGCTCCTTAGCGGGATCTACGTCTCTCAAATCCTCACGGGACGCAAAAACAATATCATCCTGAGCGAACGGGAGTGCCCCGCCGCCCTGGAGGCGGCCAAACTCCTGGAGAGCCAGGGGTGCAAAGTCCACTACCTCCCCCTCAACGAAGAGGGGATCGTCGATGCCCAGAGTCTCTACGACTACATCACCCCCCGCACCGCCCTGGTTTCGGTGCGGATGGTCGATCCCGAAAGCGGCGCGATCCACCCGGTGGAAGAGATCGCCGAGATCTGCCGCCGCTATGAGGTCCCTTTCCATACCGACGCCACCCACGCCCTGGGACGCATCCCCGTGGATGTGCAAGCCTTCGAACCCGATCTGCTGAGTTTCGGCGCGCAGACGCTGCATGCACCCGGAGGGATCGGAGCTTTCTACGTGGCACCCAAGGCGGAGTTCATGCCCATGATCTTCGGAAGCCGAAGTGCCTACGAAGCCTACCGGGGCGGCCCCCTCAATCTCCCCGGGATCGCGGCCCTGGGCAAGGCGCTGGAGTTGGCCGTGGATGCTCTGGAGTTCGAAATGGAAGATACCCGGGATCTTCGCGACCGCCTCGAAGAGAGCCTGCGCGAAATCCCCGGCGTCACCCCCCTCGTCTCCTGGGGCCTTCGCATCCCCAATACCCTGCTCGCCGCCTTCGAAGGCGTCCAGAGCGAAGCACTCCTTTATGAGCTCGACCGTGCCGGGGTAGAGGCTTACTCTTGTACCCTCCACCGACACGGCAATTGGCAGCGCCGAAGCATCCCGGAGATTTTGAAACTCGATCCCTCCCTGCACCATACGACGGTGGGGTTCGCCCTGAGCCGTTTCAGCACCCAAGAGGAGATCGACCATACGATCCAAAGCGTCAAAGAAGCCCTGGAGTATCTGCGCAGCTACTCCAGCGTCACCCCCGCCAAAAGGAGCGAAGATGAGCAAAAGTGAGCGCCTTGAAAACCCTTTTTGGGAAAGCATGAAATTCAAGATCCAGATGCTGGCCGAACGGCCCAAAAACAAGGGAATCATCAGCGAAGAGGAGGCCCAAAATCTCGGAGGCCGACTCTCTATCCACCGCTACGGCTCCCCCGAAACGGGAATGGAACTCGTGCTCTACTGGGTCTACGATCCCGAACAAGAAAGGGTCGTCGCCTCCCGCTACACCCTCTTCGGCCCTCCCGAGCTCACCGCCGTCGCCGATATGGCCGCTCTCTTGACGAGAAACAAAACCTTCGAAGAGATCGGCAAGATCAATTACAAATCTCTGGAGTATTTCCTGCGGGACAATCCTGCGGAAGATGCACTTCCCCGCGAGCGCCGCTATCTCATCCTCTTCGTTCTTCGAGCCCTCGACGCGGCCGTCGAAGCGGAAACGGGAGCAAGCCGCGAACCCTCTCCCATCGTCTGCGAATGCGCCGGCGTCGATCGCCGAAGCATCGAAGAGGCAATTCGGGATTTCGATCTGCGGACGGTCGAAGAGATCCGCGACTATACCCTTGCCGGCTCCTTCTGCGGCAGCTGCATCGCCCCGGGAGCGGGAGCCCACACGAGAGAGGCCTATCTGAGCGAAATCCTCGAAGAGACGCGACGGGCGATGGAAGAGGAGGGAAGCCAAGAGTCCCAGCTTCCCGACAAACCCTTCAAAGAGATGAGCCCCGAAGAGAAGATGCATGCCATTACCGCCGTCATCGACCGGCATATCCGCGCCATGCTCGTCATGGACGGAGGCGATATGGAGATCCTGGATCTCAAAGAAAACGGCGAGCACACCGACCTCTACATCCGTTACCTGGGAGCCTGCAGCGGATGTGCGAGCGCAAGTACGGGGACCCTCTTCGCCATCGAAGGGATTTTGAAGCAGAAGCTCGATCCCAATATCCGGGTCTTGCCGCTTTGATAGCGGTGAGTATCAAAGTGCTGAGCATTGAGTGCTAAGCGCCGAGATTGAGCGGAGATCGTTCCAAACGACAACGGATCTGAAACGCTTTTTGCTTTCAGCTTAAAGCTTTTTGCTTTGAAAAAGAAGTGTAGAGAAAGAGGGAGTTTTCGAAAAGAGGAGTGAATCCCGTGCGGAAAAGCTCCGCGCGGAGTCTCTGCAATTACTTGCAGATGAAGGGGTTGGCGTACTGGAAGAGATCTTTCTTGAACTTGTAGTTCCAGGGAAGATTGTCGTTTTTCCAACCGTTGACCGTACGCTTGCCAGTTTTCTTGTCTTTGTCGCCTTCGGTACCGGTGACGATGGTATAGGCTTTTTTGTAGCCGTTTTTGTAAGCCATGGTCGCGGCTACGGCACTGCGGTCACCGGAGCGGCAGATGAAGATGACGGGATCTTCTTTGCTCAGACCCTTGGCTTTGAGGGCGGCATCGAGCTCTTCCATGAACTTTTTGTTCTTGGCGCTGGCAAAACCCGTGCCTTTCTTGTTGACATGATTGTAATCCACATATTTCAGAGGAACGTTCTTGTCGATTCCCGCTGCGTGGCCGACGAAGTAGAGCTCCTCGGGAGTACGAACGTCGACGAAGAGGACCTTGGCGGGATTCGCCTTGATCATGTCATAAGCCTCTTGGGGGGTCAGATAGAGTCCCTGGGGGGTCTGCTTTTTCTTTTTGGCCGGTACGTCGGCAGCGTTCAGACCGCTTACGAAAGCGGTTACCAGTGCGAAGATGGTCAGAAGAGACATCAGTTTTTTTGTCATTACGACTCCTTTTTGATAAATTGTAGTGTAGTGTAGCATCTTTTTATTAAATAAATATTAATTTCAACGCATTTGATATTATTATATCTATGAGTTGGATTGATCCTTAGCCATCGGCTTTTTGCGACGGAAGGATCTTTTCGATGAGAAGTTGCAGTGTCGTTTTTCCACGGAAACTGTTGCTTCCCAGCGTAAAAAGCAGATCCGCTTCGCTACCCGTCGGCAAAGCTTCCCGGGTATGAAACTCAATCCCCTCGACCGTAGCTTCCCCGGCGGCGAAGAGATATTTTTGATGGTTCTTCTCTTGCCCCAAGGATCGATGCTCCAAAATCTCCACGCTGCGAGCGATAAACTTCGGACGGGGATTTCCTTCTCCATAGGGCTCGTACGCCTCCAGCAGACGATAGAGTTCCCAACCGATAAGCTCGGGGTCGATCTCCCCCACGATCGCAGGGTCGCGAAAAGGCTCGCCGGGACATTTTTCCCCGGCCACTTCGATCAGAGATTCGCGAAAAGCCTGCAGATTCTCCCCCCTCAGGGAGAGACCGACGGCCGCCGCATGGCCGCCGAAGCGTTCCAGCAGATTCCGCTGCGTCGAAACCAGATCGAAAAGATGACAGTCGCCGAAGCTCCGTCCGCTTCCCTTGTAGCCCTCTTCCGTGCGGGTCAGGAGGATGGCCGGGCGCTCGAAACGGCGGGCGATGCGCGCCGCGACGATCCCCAATACCCCCTCGTGCCACGCCTCCGCCGCCAACACCAGCACCGGATCTTCCCTTCGAACCTGCTCCATCGCCTCTTCGGTGATCTCTTGCTCCAGGCTTTTGCGCCGTTCGTTGTATTCGCCAAGCCGTGCAAGTAGGGTACGTGCTTCGTAGATGTTGGAGGCGCAAAGATACTCACAAGCGACGGAAGCATCCTCCACCCGCCCCGCGCTGTTGAGCAGGGGAGCCAGGCCGAAGGCAATATCCTCCGCCCGAATGCTTCTTTGCTCCCGGCTCTCCCGCCAGGCACGGATGAAAGGGCTCTCGCTTCGCTCTAAGAGTTTCAATCCCGCTTGCACCATCGGACGGTTGATGTGTTGCAGAGGCATGATGTCGGCGATGATCGCCAACGCCGCCAACTCGAGCAACGCTTTCATCTGCACCCCCGCATCGAGCCG
>CAYUXG010000072.1:0-5434 GCA_964448735.1 uncultured Nitratifractor sp.
ATGCTGCTCTTTACTCCCGGACCTACGCCCGTGCCCGAATCGGTACGCCTGGCGATGGCGGGTCCGACCCTGCACCACCGTACTCCCGAATTCGAAGCGATCTTCGCCGAAGCCCGCAAGGGGCTTTTCGAGCTGATGGCCACCGACGAGGTGGTGATGCTCGCCTCCAGCGGGACCGGGGCCATGGAGGCGGCGGTGACCAATCTCTGCCGCCGCAAGCTGCTCAACGTCAATGCCGGAAAATTCGGCCAGCGCTTCGGCCTCATCGCCCGAGCTCACGGCCTGGAGAACGTGGAGATCGTCCACGACTGGGACACCCCTGCTACCGTCGATGAAGTACTCGAAGCGATTCGCTCCGACGAGAGCATCGACGCTCTGGCGATTCAGATCAGCGAATCTGCCGGAGGGTTGCGCCATCCGGTGGAGGAGATCGCCGCGGCGGTCAAAGCCGAACGCCCCGAGGTGACGGTGATCGCCGACGGTATCACCGCCGTGGGAGTGGAGCGGATCGATACGACCCATATCGACGCGCTGATCGCCGGCAGTCAAAAGGCGCTGATGCTCCCTCCGGGCCTGGCGATCCTGGGCCTGAGCAATGCGGCGGTGGAGAAGATCGGCGAAGGGCGGGGCTACTACTTCAACCTCGCTTCCGAGATCAAGAAACAGCGCCAAAACACCACCGCCTACACGGCGCCGACGACCCTGATCATCGGCCTGAAGGCGATGCTCCAAGAGGTGGCCAAACAGGGTGGCTGGGGCAAGCTCTACTGCGACACCGCCCGCCGGGCCAAGGCGACCCGTTTCGCCCTGGAGGCGATCGGGCTGCACAGCTACCCCCAAAGCCCCGCCCGCTCCATGACCACCATCGACGATGCCGACGCCAATGCGATCCGCAGCCTGCTCAAAGAGGATTTCGGCGTCAATGTCGCCGGCGGGCAGGATCACCTCAAGGGCAAGATCTTCCGCATCAACCAGATGGGACTGATCGAACCCCATGAAATGCTCTGGGTCGTCAACGCCGTGGAATTGGCCCTGGCCAAGCTGGGTCGCCGTCCCTTCGACGGCACTGCCGCCAAGGTCTGGAACGAGACTTTCCACAAAACGATGCTGGCCAAAGCGGCGGAGGAAGCATGATCTTCGAACACGAAATCCCCAGCGGAAGCCGCCTCTACTTCGGCAAGAGCGCCCGAATCAAGCGGCAGATCGAATCGCAGGCCGCGGCGCTGCTGCTGCAGCGGGGGTACGAAGAGATGGTGACGCCGCTCTTTTCCTACCACCAGCACGAGAGTTTCGGTGATTCGAGGGAACTGATCCGGCTCAACGACGCGGCCAATCACGAAGTGAGCCTGCGGGCCGACTCCACCGCCGACGTGCTGCGCATCGCCACCAAGCGCCTGGGGCGCAGCAGCGGGCAGAAGAAGTGGTTCTATATCCAACCGGTCTATCGCTATCCGACCAAAGAGCAGTACCAGATCGGCGCGGAGAATCTGGAAGGGGAGTTCGGCGGCGTCGCCTCCGATGCCGTGGCGCTGCTTGACGCGCTTGAAATCCGCCCCACGATGCAGGTGGCCAACATCGCCGTTCCCCGCCTCCTTTCGCAGCGCTACGGCGTGGATCTGGAGGCGATCAAGCGGATGCACATCGAAGGGATCCTTCGTGCCGGGCACGATTGGCTCGAAGCGCTGCTGCGGATTCAGAGGGCGGAAGATTTGCAAGACCTGAGCCCCTATCCCGAAGAGATCGCCGCAGAGCTGGCGAAGATTCGCGAGGCGGTCGAGGGGCTGGAGTACGACGAAATCGTCGTCTCTCCCCTCTACTACGCGAAACTCCGCTACTACGATGCGCTGATCTTCCGGATGTTTGAGGGCAATCTCCTCTACGCCACCGGAGGCAGCTACCGGATCGAGGGGGCGCAGGCCGCGGGCTTCGCCCTCATCACCGACAGCTGCATCGCATACAAAATGCAAAAGGGAAATCATGAGTAATCAAGCCGATCTGATCGTCGGTCTGCAATGGGGCGACGAAGGCAAAGGCAAGATCGTCGACCATATGGCCCAGACCCACGACTACGTCTGCCGCTTCGCCGGAGGGCACAATGCGGGACACACCATCGTCGTCGGAGAGAAAAAATACGCCCTGCACCTGATCCCCTCGGGAGTGCTCAATCCCGAGGCCAAAAACATCGTCGGCAACGGCGTGGTGCTCTCTCCGAAAGATTTCATCGAAGAGATGGCTCAGTTCGACGACCTGGAAGGGAGACTCTTTATCTCCGACAAGGCTCATCTGCTGCTGCCTTATCATGCCGAGATCGACCAAGCCAGGGAGCGGATGAAGGGCGACAAAGCCATCGGCACCACCGGCAAGGGGATCGGGCCCGCCTACGGCGACAAGGTCGCTCGGGTGGGTCACCGCGTGGGAGAGTTGCACGATCCTTATAAGTTGGCTCGCAAGATCCTGGATCACTTCGCCATGAACCGCCCCGTCTACGAAGCGATGGGGGTAAAGACTCCCGATGAGCGGGAGTTGACTCACGAATTGGTGGAGTACCGCGACGCGTTGGAGCCTTTCATCACCGATACGACGCTGCTGGTCTGGAAGGCCCTGGAGGAGGGCAAACGGATGCTGCTGGAGGGGGCGCAGGGGACAATGCTCGACATCGACCACGGCACCTACCCCTACGTCACCAGCTCCACCACCGTCAGCGCGGGAGCCTGTAGCGGTCTGGGGCTCAGCCCCAAGGATCTGGGCCGGGTCACCGGCATCGCCAAAGCCTACTGCACCCGGGTGGGCAACGGCCCCTTCCCGAGCGAAGAGTTCGGCGAAGAGGGGCAGCTGCTGCGGGATCGGGGATACGAATACGGCACCACCACCGGACGCCCCCGGCGCTGCGGCTGGTTCGACGCCGTGGCGATGCACCATGCCGTGCGGATCAACGGCGTGGATCGGGTCGCGCTGATGAAACTCGACGTGCTCGACGGCTTCGAAGAGATCAAAGTCTGCGTCGCCTACGAATTCGAAGGCCGAGAGATCGACTACGTTCCCTACGATCTGGAGAGGGTCAAGCCGATCTACCGGGTTTTCCCCGGATGGAAACGCAGCGAAGGGGCACGGAGCTTCGAAGAGCTGCCGAGCGAAGCGCAGGCGTACATTGCCGCGCTGGAGGAGATGATCGGATGCCGCATCGGGATCATCTCCACTTCGCCGGAGCGCGAAGATACGATCGTTCGCTGAGCTTCGCTATAATTCAACAGCTTTGAGCTTGCGGCGTGATGCCTCAAGCGACCAAAAGGAAGACCATGAGACTCAAACCACAGCAGACCGGTTACGTAGCCAGCAAGGTGGCGATCGATCTGGCCAATGCGCCCTTCGTCAAACTGCTCAAGGGCAAGGATGCCGTCCGGGAGAAGGTCAAGGAGCTGATCGACGAGAACCTCAAGCAGGAGCAGGCGCTGGATGAGAAGGTGCGGGAGATCATCGACGAAAATTACGACGAGATCGAGTTTCAGCATGCCGACGAGCGGCAACTCTTTTTCATGATCAAGAAGAAGCTCGCACCAGAATACGGCGTCATCGTCAACTACGACGACCGCTACAACGACCTCTCGCACAAGATCCTCGACGAGCTTTACGAAAATTACCTCATCGAGTACGACGTCAACGAAAACCAGGTCAAAAACGTCATCTTCAAAGCCTTCAAAGAGTTCGCCAAGGCGTACGAAGAGATCGACGACATCGTCTACAACAAGATCCGCAACATGGAGCGGGAAGTGATCCCCGGAAGTCAGGATTACGAGCTCCTCTACGAGCGCCTCTACCAAGAAGAGCTCCGTCGGCGGGGGATGCTCTGATTTTTTTGACGAAGGGTGAAGGATGAAAGGTGAAGGGTTGAGGTTCGCATCACGATGCGATGCCTACGATCGCGAAGAGGGTTCGAAGCTTGAGGCTTCGAGCTTCGTGTTTGAAAAGAAGGGGGAAGGATGAATCGGGTTTGGCTCTATTTTGAAAACGGTCTCTATCTGGAAGCGCGCAGTTTCGGCGCGGAAGGCACGGCGGTCGGAGAGGTGGTCTTCAACACCTCCATGAGCGGCTATCAGGAGATCGTCACCGATCCGAGCTACGCGGGGCAGTTCGTCACCTTCACCATGCCCGAGATCGGCAACGTGGGGTGCAATGCCCAGGATATGGAGAGCCGGGGGGCCTTTTGCAAGGGGATTTTGGTGCGCAGCTACCAGGCGCGGCCCTCCAATTTCCGCAGCGAAGAGTCCCTCGATGCCCTGCTCAAGCGCTTCGGCGTCATGGGGATCTGCGACATCGACACCCGCTATCTGACCCGGATGCTGCGCAGCGAAGGGGCGATGGAGATGATCGCTTCGACCGAGATTTCTCGGCCCGAGGAGCTTGCGAAGCTTCTCGCCGAATCTCCCCGCATCGAAGAGATCAACTACATCGAAGAGGTGAGTACCTCCGAGCCCTACACCCATCGCCAGGGGCGCTATGACGCCCGCACCTTCCGCTACGAGAGCGACCCCGAGACCGACAAACGGATCGTCGCCTACGATTTCGGAATCAAACGCAACATCCTCAACGAACTGACCCACGCGGGGATGGAGGTCCGGGTCGTCCCCCACGACACCCCCGCCGAAGAGATCGTCGCGAGCTACAAAAAGGGCGAAATCGACGGCGTCTTCCTCTCCAACGGCCCCGGCGATCCGCTGATCCTCCGGGAAGAAAAGGCCAAAATCCAGAAGCTTTTGGAGGCCAAGATCCCCATGTTCGGTATCTGCCTGGGGCATCAGATGCTCTCGATCGCCCACGGCCACGATACCTACAAGCTCAAATTCGGCCACCACGGGGGCAACCATCCGGTCAAAAACCTCTCCACCGGAGCCGTGGAGATCACCGCGCAGAACCACAACTACAACGTCCCCGAAGCGATCCGGGAGGTAGCGGAAGTGACCCACGTCAACCTCTTCGACGACACCATCGAAGGGGTGCGTTACAAAAACGAGCCGGTCATGTCGGTGCAGCACCACCCCGAGGCGAGCCCCGGGCCGCATGAGAGTGCCTATGTCTTCCGTACCTTCTACGAGATGTGCTCTGCGGCCAAGTGAAAAACGAAATCTGAAAAGTTGACGCCGTAACGCGGCGCTTCGAAACCGATGAGAAAAAAAGAGCGCCTCTACCTCTACGAACTTCTCGACGATCCCGTCGTCGGTTATCCCGCCTGGTATCTCCTAAGTCCCAAACTCCACCGAGACGAAAATCTCCGCGAAGCCCTCCGCGCCCTTCACGGCATGGATTTCGCCTCCTACGCCCCTCCCGCCGATGCGGCCGAACTCTTCGCGACGTTTCGCGGCGGCCTCTATGCGATCTACCGCGAGCGCAACGTCGCGGCTCTTTTCGGAGGCAGAGTGATGCTGCTGGAAGGCAAAGG
>CAYUXG010000073.1:0-5423 GCA_964448735.1 uncultured Nitratifractor sp.
ACCGTCACCGATTTGGCCAGGTTGCGGGGCATATCCACGTCGTTGCCCAGGCGGATGGAGATCTCCAGGGCCAGGAGCTGGGTGACGACCATCATTTCGAAAAACTCCAGCATCGGGTGTTCGGCGTTTTTGGTTTGGATGAAGTCATCGGCCAATTCGAAAGGCTCGGGGCTGATGGCCAGGATCGTGGCATCCCGGGCGCTGAGTTCTTCGACGTTGGATTTGATCTTCTCGTAAAGCAGCGTGCGGGGCATCAAGGCGATGGTGAAGAGCTCCGCGTCGGCCAGGGCGATGGGACCGTGTTTCATCTCCCCGGCGGGGTAGCCCTCGGCGTGGAGGTAGCTGATCTCTTTGAGTTTGAGTGCGCCCTCCAAAGCGAGGGGGAAGAAGAGATCCCTTCCGATGAAAAAGAAACCGTGTCCGTGGAGATAGCGTTTGGAGAGGCGGTGGATCCGTTCATGGAGCTTCTCTTCGACCAGGAGCGCTTTGGGCGTATGGCGCATGGCGTCGAGCTCCCGTAAGAGAGTCTCCTCTTCGAGGGTCTTTCTCCGTCGGGCGAGGTCGAGGGTGAGCATCCAGAGCACCATCACCTGAGTGGCGAAGGCTTTGGTGCTGGCGACGCCCTTTTCGATGCCGGCGCGGGTGAGGATCGCCGCATCGGATTCGCGCACGATGGACGAGTTGTCCACGTTGCAGATCGTCAAGCTACGCAATCCGGCTCTTTTGGCCATCTTGAGCGCTTCAAGGGTATCGGCGGTTTCGCCGCTTTGGCTGATCGTAACGAAGAGGGTCCGAGATTCGAGCAGGGGCTCTTTGTAGCGAAATTCGCTGGCGATCTCCACGTCGCAGGGGATTTTGGCCAGTCGTTCCAGGAGATAAGATCCCGTCAGGGCGGCATGGTAGCTCGTGCCGCAGGCGCAGATTTTGATCCGCTCGATGCCGTCGAAAAAATCTTCTTCCAGCTCTTCAAAGAGGATGCGATCCTCCAGTACACGTCCAAGCATCGTATCGCCGATGACGCTGCTTTGCTCGTAGATTTCCTTCTCCATAAAGAAGCGGTAGCCCTCCTTCTGAGCCATCGCTTTATCCGAGGGAAGAGGATCGGTGCGGAACTCTTTGGGGCCTTGGGCATCGAAAAGCTCGACTCCGTCGGGAGAAGCGACGCCGTAGTCGCCGTCTTCGAGGTAGTAGGCCTCTTTGGCTTTTCCGATGACGGCAGTGTCGGAGGAGGCGAAGTAGATCTCCTTTCCGTCGAAGGCCAGCAGCAAAGGAGAGCCGTTTTTGGCGAAAAAGATACGTTCAGGAGCCGCTTCGCTGATGAGCAGCAGGGCGTAGGCTCCCTCCAGCCGTTGGATCGTATGCTTGAAAGCGTCGAAGGGTTCTTCTCCCAGACGGATGTAGTGCTCGAAGAGATGGACGATCGTCTCGGTGTCGGTTTGGCTGACGAAGCGGATCCCTTCGGCTTCGAGCTCTTTTTTCAGCTCTTGGTAATTTTCGATGATGCCGTTATGCACCACGTAGCTGAAGGCTCCCAGGTGGGGGTGGGCATTGAGTTCGGTGGGTTTGCCGTGGGTGGCCCAGCGGGTGTGGCCGATGGCGACGCCCGGGCCCTCGCTATGGAAATCGCGGGCCTTTTCCCGGAGGTTGTTGAGTTTTCCCACGGCCTTGAAGTGTTGCAGCGTGCCCTCGGCGATGACGGCGATGCCTGCCGAGTCGTATCCCCGGTATTCCAACTCCCGGAGGCCGTCGAGGAGGATCTCTTTTTTCTCTTTGGGGCCGAGATAGCCTACGATTCCGCACATGCTTCACTCTCCGTCAATTGCTGAATAATTTGCTCGATATTATGGCAGAACTTTCCATTCTTTTCGATGAGGAAGAGGTCGTTGACCCGTCCTTTGAGGGTATGGATCTTGGCCGAGGCGATGTCCACGCCGAAGCGGTCGAAGAGATCGATGAGATAGGCCAGGAGCCCGGGCTGGTCGGCGGCTCGGAGCTTCATCATGCCGTACTCCCGGGAGTGTTCGCAATCGACGTGCACTTCGTCCCTCTGTATGATCGGTTTTTTCAGTTTCAGCTCCGGGTGTTCCCGGAAGGAGTCTTCGACGATCTCTTCGAGAAAGGGAAGTTCGCTTTCGTCGAGGCGGTCGTTGAAATCGATCTTGAAGTATTTGAGTTCGTCGAAAAGCTTGGTGATCTCCATGCTCACGACTTGCAGCCTCGAAAGCCGGGAGAGAAGATAGGCCAGATTGAGATCCCTGCGGCGGATGATTTCGATCGTGAGGAAACGTTCGTTGCTGACAAGGAAACGGAACTCCCCGGTCTGGGCCGCCGCTCGGGCCACGGCGACGATGCGCCGTGTGGAGTGGCGGATGAAAAAGGCATTGGAGGGGATGGAGAGGATTTTCTTCTGCAAGGATCGGGGAAGTTCCAGGAAGGCCCGGCTGTTTTTGAGCCGATCGACGGCGCGCAGCCTTTTGGCGGTTTCATCCAGCTGACGTCCCTGTTTGAGGGCCTCGAGGGACTCTTTGTAGAGGGTGCGGATCAGCCGGGCGCTGTAACTGTTGTAGATTTCGCTGCCGACTCCCTTCATATCCGCATAGGTGAGGATGTAGATCATATCCAGAAGTTTTTTGCTGCCGAAGCGGGAAGTGAATTGCAAAATCACCTTTTCGCTGTAGAGGTCCTCTCTCTGGGCGGTGCGGCTCATAAGCGTATGGTGGAGAATGAGCCGCTCTCCCATCTGCATCAGATCCTCCGGCATCTTGAGTTTCTGGGCGAAGATGCGAAAGAGAGAGACGCCGACGAGGTGATGGTCCCGCTTGCGCCCCTTGCCCGCGTCGTGGAGCAGGGCGACGATTTTGAGCATGCATTGCTCCCGGGGTTCGAGAGCGTCGAAGAGTTCGGCGATGAAACCGTCTTCGATGTTTTCCATGTGCCGCAGGACCTCCAGGGAGTGGCGATCCACGCTGTAGCGGTGGTAGCCGTCGAACTGGGGAAGGTCGATCACCTTTTTCATGGGAGGGATCAGGGTGCCCAGGAGGCGGGCTTCCGAGAGGGTGTGGAGCACCGCATGGGCGTGGGGGCGCTCGAAGAGCTTTGCGATGCTTCGGTAGAGAGTGTCGTCGGGGCGTTCGGGGCGCCGGGCATGGATGAGGGCGCTCAGGAGACGGGGGTGAGGCAGGAAGGGGCGCTCGGCGTGACGGATCATGTCGTCAAGATGCTGATGGAGCTCGGTATGCTCCTGGACGGGGAGGAGGTAGTCCCGGTAGAGCTCGGGCAGCCGGGAGCCGATGAGCCGCTCCAGCCAGATGCGGCTGTAGAGGTGGATCGTGCGAAGCGCCCCGGTGACCCTGCGGGCGAGGCGGAGCTGGGCACGGTAGTCGCTGCCGAAGCGAAGGATGCGGGCCAACTCGGGGAGGAGGTCGAGGCGGAGGCGGTCGACCTTTTTGCCCGAGACGAGGTGCAGGGCGCTGCGCACCCGGAAGAGAAACTCCAGCGCCGTGCGAAACTCCCGGTAATCTTCGGGATCGACGATTTGGCTATCCAGATCCCGGATGGAGGGGACGTTGTAGAGGAGTTTGCCCATCCAGTAGACCTGGTTGGCGTCGCGAAAGCCTCCGATGCCCTCTTTGAGGTTGGGTTCCATGGTCAGGGAGTATTTGCGGTGGAGCGTGCGCCGCTCCTCCATCTTGAGGCGGATGAATTCGTCCACGTTCTCTTTGCGGATTTCGTTGAGGCGGTTTTCGGCCCCGGTCCAAAGAATCCGCGATCCTTCGATAAAGCGCGACTCCAAAATCGCCGTCTTGATGGTGATATCCTCTCTGGCCGCTTCGGGGAGTTCCGAAAGCTCATGGACCCGGTGTCCCAGTTTGAGTCCGCAGTCCCAGAGCAGGTAGAGCATGCTTTCGATCATCTCCTCCGTGCGGTAGGCGGAGGTCTTTTCGTAGAGGAACATCAAATCGATGTCGGAGTGCAGACAGAGCTGCTCCCGACCGTAGCTTCCCATCGCCGCCAGCGCGACGGGGATATGGTTTTTCATCGGCAGGTAATTGCCGAACATCTCCCGCATGGCGACTTTGTAGACCAGGCGGACGATGCCGTCGATCTTGCGGGTGTGGCGCAGGAGAAAATCTTTTCCCCCGCTTTGGGCGAAGAGTTCGGGAAGGGTGGCGAAGTACTCTTTGAGGTCGGCTTTGATGACGCCGGCGATGGTGGCGTGGTCGGCTCCTTCGTAGAGCAGCGTCTCCACCTGGCGGTTGAGGTCGGCCATGCGGGCTCCTTGTGCCGGAAATGGACTTTCGAAGAAGTTGCTATAATAGCGAAAATTCAGAGAAGAGGCAGGTCGGAAGTGCAGGATTTGATCGAGAAAATCGAAGCCGGAGAGCGGTTGAATCAGGAAGAGGGGGTTCGTCTCTACGATATGGATCTCATGCGCCTGGGGGAGCTCGCATCCGGCATTCGCGAAGGGCGCTACGGCCGCAAAAGCTACTTCAACGTCAACCGCCACATCAATCCCACCAACGTCTGCAAAGACGTCTGCAAATTCTGCGCCTACAGTGCCAGCCGCAAAAATCCGAACCAGTACACCCTGAGCCACGAAGAGATCCTCTCGATCGCCCGGGAAGCATATGCGTCGGGGGCCAAGGAGGTGCACATCGTTTCGGCCCACAATCCGGAGGCAGGCATCGACTGGTACTTCGGGGCTTTTCGCAAGATCAAAGAGGCGTTTCCCGAGCTGCATATCAAAGCCCTGACGGCGGCGGAGGTGAACTTCCTGGCCGAGAGCAACGGCTTGAGCTACGACGAGACGATCGACGCGATGATCGAAAGCGGCGTCGACAGCATGCCCGGCGGGGGAGCGGAGATCTTCGACGAAGAGGTGCGCGACTACATCTGCAAAGGCAAAGTCAGCTCCGAGCAGTGGCTCGAGATTCATCGTCTCTGGCATGCCCGTGGACGGCAGAGCAACGCCACGATGCTCTTCGGCCACGTGGAGCGGCGGGAGCACCGGATCGACCATATGCTTCGCCTACGCGCCCTGCAGGACGAAACGGGAGGCTTCAACGCCTTCATCCCTCTGGTCTATCAGCGCGAAAACAACTTCCTCAGGGTCGAGGAGTTCCCCACCGCCCAGGAGATCCTCAAGACCTACGCGATCGCCCGGATTTTGCTGGACAATATCCCCCATATCAAAGCCTACTGGGCCACCTCCACTATCGGTCTGGCCCTGCTGGCTCAAGAGTTCGGCGCAGACGACCTCGACGGGACGATCCAGAAAGAGTCGATCCAGTCCGCCGCCGGAGCGGCGAGCGCTTCGGGGATGAAGATGGAAGAGTTCGTCGAACTGATCCGCAACAGCGGTTTCATCCCCGTGGAGCGCGACAGCCTCTACAACGAGTTGCAAATCTACGCATAGCGAAGAG
>CAYUXG010000074.1:0-3567 GCA_964448735.1 uncultured Nitratifractor sp.
CTTTTGGACTTCGATCATCGGTTCGCCGAGGGTTTTGCTCTTTTGTGTCTCACTCATGGTTTATTTCCCTTTGTCGGTGTTGAGTTTTTTCTCCAGGCGTTTGGAGTACATGGACATGCTGAAGGTGAAGATCCAGAAGACGAAGGCGACGAAGACGTAGCCCTCCGTATCCATTCCCAGCCAGTCCCGGTCGTTGGCGGTGACGGTGACCATCGCCAGCAGGTCGAAGAGACCGATGATCATTACCAGCGAGGTATCCTTGAAGAGGCTGATGAAGGTGCCCACCAGGTTGGGGATCGTCACCTTGATCGCCTGGGGCAGGATCACCAGGGCCATCTTCTGCCAGTATCCCAGCCCCAGGGCGTCGGCGGCTTCGTACTGCCCCTTGGGAATCGCCTGAAAACCGCTGCGGATATTCTCCGCCACGTAGGCCGCTTCGAAGAGGGTAATTCCGATGAGCGCCCGGGCGAGCTTGTTGAAGTTGACCCCCTCGGGGAAGAAGAGCGGCAGGACCACCGAAGCCATGAAGAGCACGGTGATGAGGGGGACGCCCCGGACGAATTCGATGTAGAAGACGCTGAGGCTTTTGATGATGGGCAGCTTGGACTGGCGTCCGAGGGCCAGAAGGATGCCGATGGGAAAGCTCAGGGTGATGCCCACGGTGGCGATGACCAGGGTCAGAAGCAGACCTCCCCACTTGGTCGTCTCGACGACGCTCAGGCCGAAGTGCCCACCATGAAGCAAATAATAGGCGAAGATAGGATAGAGAACGACGAGGGCGAGCTTGAGCTTGGAGAGACCTTTTACGAATTTGGCGAAGGCTCCCAAGGCGAGGATGGCGGCAATCGCAAGCTTGGGTCGCCAGAGCTGATCCTGGGGATAGAAGCCGAAGAGGAACATGTTGAGCTTTTCGCGGATAAAGATCCAGCAGGCTCCTCCGCCTCCGCAGTCGGCTTTGGAGCTTCCGACGAAGTGGGCATCGATGAGCGCCCATTTCACGAAAGGCGGAATGATCATGTAGAGGATGGCAAGCCCCAGGAGGGTAAAGGCGATATTGAAGGGACTCGAAAGCAGATGGTGCCGTACCCAGGCGATGGGTCCGCGCTCCAGCAGAGGCGGCTCTTTGGCGGGTTTGGGGGGATAGACGGCCATCTCAGCGCTCCTTGATTTTCATTTTGGCGTTGAACCAGTTGAGGATCAGCGAGACGATCAGGCTGATGAGCAGGTAGGTCAGCATCGTGATCAGCAGGATCTCCAGAGCCTGGCCGGTCTGGTTGAGACTCGTGCCGGCGAAGATCGTTACCAACTCCGGATAGCCGATGGCGGCAGCCAGGGAGGAGTTTTTGATCAGGTTGAGGTATTGGTTGATGATGCTGGGGATGGCGATGCGCACCGCCTGGGGGAGCACCACCAGCCGCAGCTGCTGATAGGGTGAGAGCCCCAGGCTCGTGGCGGCCTCTTTCTGCCCTTTGGGGACCGCTTCGATTCCGGATCGGATCGCTTCGCCGATGAAGGTGGCGGTATAGATGCTCAGAGCGAAAAGCAGGGCTAGGAATTCGGGGGTGAAGGTATGGCCTCCTCGGAAGTTGAAGCCGTGGAGCTCGGGGTAGACCGCCGTGACGGGGCGTCCCGCGATGAGGTAGCCCAGCAGGGGCAGCAGAATCAGCAGGATCAGCCCCGTCAGCAAAACGGGAAACTGCTCTCCGGTCTCCTCTTGGCGCTTTTGGGCCCATCGATTGACGAGGTAGATCGCCACCACCGCGAGAAAAAGCGCCGCGCCGATCATCCAGGCTCCGGGCTTGAAGACCGGCTCGGGGAAGAAGAGGCCCCGGTTGTTGATGAAGATCGCTCCGAAAAAGTCGATGCTGTGTCTTGCGGCCGGGAGGGTGGCCAGGACTACGTTGTACCAAAAGAGGATCTGTAGCAGGACCGGAATGTTGCGGAACGTCTCGATGTAGCCCGCCGCGATGCGGTTGATGAGCCAGTTGTTCGAGAGCCGCCAAACGCCGATGAGCAGCCCGATCAGGGAGCTGAGCACGATCCCCCAGAAGGAGACGATCAGGGTATTGAGCAGACCGACCTTGAAGACATCCCAGTGGGTGCTTTGGGGTGTGAAGGGAATCGGAGATTCGGTGATGTCGAATCCCGCCGTGGCGTGCAGGAAGTCGAATCCCGTCTTGATCCCCCGCTGTTCGATGTTGTGGGCAGTGTTCTGGGCGATGTAGAAGAGGAAGCCCACAAAGAGGATGATCGTGACGATCTGATAGAGGATGCCGCGGACCTTTTCATTTCGTAGAAATGCGGGCAAGGAAGATCCTTTCTTTATCTGGTGAAGAGTGAATAGTGAAGAGTGAATAGTTTAGGATGCTTTTGCAAGCAAAAGCCACTGTTTATAAAGAGGCGTTGCCAAGCAACGCTCACCATCATTCTTCACTATGCACTCTTCGTTCTTCACTGCTTTTGGAGCGAAGGCTCCAAAAGGGCTTATCGGAACGGAGGCGAGTAGAGGATGCCGCCTTTGTTCCAGAGGGCGTTGAGGCCGCGCTTGATCTTCAGAGGGGTTTTGGTGCCTACGTTGCGCTCGAAGATTTCTCCATAGTTGCCCACCTGCTTGATGGCTTGGTAGAAGCAATCTTTGCTCAGGCCGACGTTTTTGCACATCTCCCCTTCGACACCGAGGAGGCGGCGGGTTTCGGGATCGGTGCTTTTGGCTTTGGCTTCATCCACATTGGCGGAAGTGATGCCTTTTTCCTCGGCGGTGACCAGGGCGTTACGCACCCATTTGGCGATATCGAACCACTGATCGTCTCCGTGGCGGACGGCTGGAGCGAGGGGCTCTTTGGAGATGATTTCGGGAAGGATCACGTACTTTTCGGGGTTTTTCATCTTGGTCCGTTCGGCATAGAGGCCGGAGGCGTCGGTGGTGACCACGTCGCAGCGTCCCGCTTCGAAGGCTTTGTTGACCTGATCGTTGGTGTCGAAAGTGATCGCCTTGAACTTCATGCCGTGGGAGCGGAAGTAGTCGGCCAGGTTGAGCTCGGTGGTGGTCCCGGCCTGGATACAGACCGTAGCGCCGTCAAGCTCTTTGGCACTTTTGACTCCGAGTGCCTTGGGAACCATGAAGCCCTGGCCGTCGTAGTACATCACGCCGGTAAAGTTGATTCCTAGCGCCGTGTCTCGGGTCTCGGTATCGGTGGTGTTGCGCGAAAGCACATCGATCTCACCGCTTTGCAGCGCGGTGAAGCGCTCCTTGGCGTTGAGGGGGGTGTACTTGACCTTGGAAGCGTCTCCCAAAACGGCGGCAGCGAGGGCGCGGCAGTAATCTACATCCAGACCTCTCCACTGGCCTTTGGAATCGGCTTCACTGAAGCCGGGAAGTCCGGTGTTGACCCCACATTTGAGGACTCCGGCCTTTTTGACATCGTCCAGCGTTCCGGCGGAAGCCAGTGTCGCGGCAGCGAGGGCTGCGACGGCTGAGAGTTTGAGCAGTCGTTTCATCATCTTCTCTCCTTTTGTTTGATGGTTGACGAAACAAGTTTAGAATGATTTTGATTAAACTTAGCTAAT
>CAYUXG010000074.1:3667-5413 GCA_964448735.1 uncultured Nitratifractor sp.
AGAGGGTCCACTTCCCAGAAGAAGTCGATCCATCCGGGGGCCTCTTTGATGCTGTAGTCGGGGCGGATGAGGGAGCCGGGTTTGTCGAAGAGGGTGGCGATGCGGAACTCCGTCTCGGGGTAGAGGGTTTGGAGCTTGTCCAGGACGGCCAGGAGGGTTTCACCGCTGTCGGCGATGTCGTCGAGAATCAGGACTTTGCGGGCGTCGGAGAGATCGGGGATGTTGAAGATCTCCAGGGTGTCGAGCTTGCGGCTGCCTTCGTAGTGGATGGAGTTGAGGGCGAAGAGGCGGCGGGTATCCATGGCGTTGGCCAGGAGATGTCCCATGGTCAGGCCGCCCCGGGCGATGGCCAAGAGGGTATCAGGGGCGAAGTCGGCGATTTGCCGGTGAAGCTCTTTGATGTCGCCCAGAAATTCGTCGTAGCCGTAGTAGTACTTTTCCATGTTGAGTTGCCTAGTGAACGATGAAGACGATGAGGCTGATGGCGGTGATCAGGTAGATGCCCACGTTGAGCTCGGAGAATTTCCCCTGAATGACTTTGAGCAGGGTATAGGCGACGAAACCGGCGGCCAGACCGTTGGTGATGGAGAAGGTCAGGGGCATCAGCAGTACGGTGAAGAAGGCTGCCGTGGCGGTGGCCACATCCATCCGCTCGAAATCCATCTTGCCCAGCTCGGTGAACATCAAGACACCCACGATCACCAGCACCGGATAGATGGCGGGGCCGGGGATCGCTTTGAAAAGCGGTAGCATGAAGAGCGTCAGGATGAAAAAGAGGGCGGTAAAGACCGCCGTCAATCCCGTGCGTCCTCCCGCTTCGACTCCGCTGGAGGATTCGATGAAGCTGGTGGTGGTCGAAACCCCCAGTAGCGAGCCGGTCACGGTGGCGACGGCGTCGGCTTCAAGGGTCCTCTCCAGGGTATGCTCCGGATCGTCCCCCTGCTGGAAGAGCCCTGCCCGGGCTCCCACGGCGGTCAGGGTCCCCAGGGTGTCGAACATGTCGGTGATGAGAAAGGTGACGATCACCGGCAGAAGCGCAAGGCTCAGAGCCGAGGGGATATCCAGATGCAAGGCGATGGGAGAGATGGAGGCAGGCATGCTGAAGAGCCCTTCGGGGAGTTTGCCCTGGCCCGTCATCCACCCCACGGCGGCGGTAATCAAAACGCCGAGGATAAAGGCCCCCCGTATTTTGTAGGTATAGAGGATCAGGGTCAGAAAGAGGCCGAAGACCCCCAGCAGCACCTTGGCATCACCCAGATGCCCCAGAGCGACGTAGGTGGCTTTGTCGGGGACGATGATGCCGAGGTTTTTGAGCCCGATGAAGGCGATGAAGGCGCCGATCCCCGCGCTGATCGCCCGGCGCAGATCCATCGGGATCGAGTGCATGATCCAGACCCGGAAGCGGGTGAAGGAGAGCAGGACGAAGATGGCCCCGGAGATGAAGACGATTCCCAGCGCCGTCTGCCAGGGGATCTTCATCCCCAGGACCAGACCGTAGGTGAAATAGGCATTGAGCCCCATCCCCACACTCATGGCGACGGGGGTATTGGACCAGACGCCGTTGAAAAAGGTCGCCAGGATCGTCACCAGCGCCGTGGCGGTGATGACTGCGGGCATGGGCAGACCCGCGTCGGCCATGATGAAGCCGTTGACCGGGACGATGTACATCATCGTCAAAAAGGTCGTCAGCCCGGCGAGAAACTCGGTCTTGACATCGGTGCCGTGCCGTTGCAATGCGAAACGTTC
>CAYUXG010000075.1:0-5339 GCA_964448735.1 uncultured Nitratifractor sp.
TTCTCTCCCTCATAAACCGTAGCTTCGAAACGATCGCCCTTCTCATAGGTGGAGACCCCTTTGGGGGTGCCGGTCATGATGATGTCACCATCCTCGAGGCTCATGAAGCTCTGGATCTCTTCGAGGATTTCGGCGGGTTTGTAGATCATCAGGCTTGTGCCGGCTTTTTGGGCGATCTCTCCGTTTCGAAGGAGGGTAAAATGCAGATCTTCGACGGCTCCCGTGAAGGGGATGAAGGGGCCGAGTACGGCGGCTCCGTCGAAGGATTTGGCCCGCTCCCAGGGCAAGCCTTTGGCCTTGAGACGGTTTTGGATATCGGCGTGGGTCAGATCCAGGCCGAAGCCCACTCCTGCGAGTTCGCCGTCCTCGACGAGGAAGCAGAGCTCTCCCTCGAAGCGGGTCTCGGGGCCGAAGGTGCGGAGCCGATCGCTGATCGCGGAGTTGGGCTTGTTGAAGAGGACCATATGTTCGGGCATCTCGTTGCCCAACTCTTCGATATGCTCGACGTAGTTGCGCCCGACGCAGACGACTTTGGAGGGGGCGACGCTTTTTTCTTCATAGGTTACTTTGTTCATCGATTTCTTCTTTTTTTCGGGATTTGGTTACCATTTGTATTGGATGATTTCGGATTATAGCCAAGATCGGTGGAGCGAAAGGAGTCCGCAATGAACCCGTTCGTCGATCATTTTCTTCAACAGAGCATTACATTTGCGGCGATTATGGACCCGGTAGGGGTGAGCGCACTGATGCTTGGGATGCTTCCCCATCAGGCGACCCGCAGCGAAACCGCCCGCATCGCGGCCAAGAGCACTCTGACGGTCGTTATCGCTTTTTTTGTCGTGCTCTTCAGCGGAGATCTGCTGCTGCACTTTTTTGGGATCGATCAGTTTTCGCTCAAAGTGATCGGAGGGATTGTCCTGCTGATGATGGCGATCGAGATGCTGGGCAACGGAGAAACGGCGAGAATGCTTCCGACGGAAGGAAAAGAGGAGATTGCCGTGATCCCGCTGGGCATCCCGATGATCTTCGGAGCGGGGCTTTTTACGACGATCATTATCTTCAAACAGCAGGCTCACGGAATCCTGGATATCGTAGTCATGGTCGCAGCTTTCCTGCTCAATGCCACCGTGATCTATCTGGTGCTTCGCTATGCGATCGTGATCCGACGGTGGCTGGGGCTGACGGCGGAGAATGTCATCACCAAACTGATGGGGTTGATTACAGGAGCGATCGCCGTACAGTTCATCGTTAGCGGAGTGGTCGTGCTGGGGAAGCACTATCTGTAGTAAGTGGATTCACTCCGTTTCACGGTAGAGCAGATAGGGATTACGCTGGGCGGTGGGCATGATCCGGGTGTGCTGGATGTTGACGTGCTCGGGGGCGTTGAGGATATAGAGAGCCAGGTCGGCGATATCCTCCGCGGTGAGGGGATCGTAGCCCTCGTAGACGGCGTCGCGTTTGGTCCGGTCGCCTCCGAAACGTACGTCGCTGAATTCGGTATCCACCGCACCCGGGGCGATCGTGCCGATGCGGATCTTCGTCCCAAAGGCGTCGGCGTTCATCGCTTCGCTGAGCATATGGACGGCGGCTTTGGTGGCGCAGTAGACGTTGCCGCCGGGGTAGGCGGTCTCTCCGGCGATGGAGCCCATGTTGAGGATGTGTCCCCTATCGCGCGAGCGCATCTGGGCCATGACGAGGCGGCTGACGTAGAGCAGCCCTTTGATGTTGGTGTCGATCATTCGTTCCCATTGCTCGATTTTGCCTTGATCCAGGGGTTCGAGTCCCAGGGCGAGGCCGGCATTGTTGACGAGAATGTCGATTTCGTGGCGTTCGAGGAGGGGGGCAAGGCGGGCTTCGACCTCCTCTTTGCGGGTGACGTCCATCGCTTCGGCGACCACGGCGACGGCTTCGTTCTCCTCCAGCTCCCTCGCGAGCTTCTCCAGTCGCTCCATGCGGCGTCCCGTGAGGATGAGGTGGCAGCCGTGATGAGCCAGGGCCCGGGCGATCGCTTCGCCGATGCCGGCGCTGGCTCCGGTGACGAGGGCGGTTTTTCCTTTGAGGCGGTTTTCGTGCATGGGTGCTCCTTCGATAGGCAAAAGGCGCTTAGCGCCGCGTCTGTTTCATCTCTTCGAGAAACGCTTCCAGATCGTAGCGGCGGCGGTAGTCGGGGGTCATCAAGTGGACGATGATTTCGCCCATATCCACCACGATCCATTCGTCGCTTTCGTCGGCACCATAGAACTCTTCGCCCAGGGGTTTGAGCTCTTCGCGCATGGTATCGTAGAGGGCGCGGGTGTGTTTGCCCCCCAGGGAGTTGGCCAGGATCACCTCTTTGGCGATGTAGTCGGCATCGCCGAGATCGAAGACTTCGATCTCTTCGGCTTTTTTGCTGTCGAGTAGATCGACGATGCGTCGGGTTCGTTCCGTTAGAGTCACATACTCTCCTTTTTTTGTATTTGTTGCGGACGATAGAAGCGGCGGACCTCTTCGCGGATGCGCGGATCGACGAAGTCGAATCCCACCCCTGAGCGGATCTGCGTCGAGCTGACGGGGACGTGCAGCTCCAGGATCCGCACGCTTCGTAGACGGGACACGTCGGGAGAAGAGCCTTCGCGGGTGGCAACGATCCAGGTGACTTCCCGATTGAGCGTCTCGAAGGCGTGCCATCGTGGCAGATCTTTCAAGTTGTCCGCTCCGATAACAAGCCAGCCGATGGAGTATTCCCGGCTCAGGGCTCGGTAACTCTCCAGCGTATAAACCGGCCGCTTCTGTCGGATTTCGTAATCGCTGACGATCACGCCGGGGAGATCGAACACCGTGCGGCACCACTCGAGCCGCTTTTCGGGCGGGGCATGGCTCTCACGCTTGAAGGGATTGAGCCAGGCCGGAAGCAGCACGAGGCGCTCGATGCCGGGAAGAGAGAGCGTCTTTTCGACGATCTCTCGGTGCCCCAGATGGGGAGGATCGAAACTTCCCCCGAAAAGTGCGGTGTCTGGGCGATTCTTAATCAATCGATAACCTCATATCAAGTAAAATAGAGTGCAATCATATCATAGTAGGGGAGGGGAACACTCTATGCTCAAAACCGTTAAAGATTTGGAGATCGAAGGCAAAACCGTCTTCATCCGCTGCGATTTCAACGTGCCGATGGACGAGTTCGGCAACATTACCGACGACCGGAGGATCCGTGCAGCGCTTCAGACGATCCGTTACTGCATCGACCATGAGTGTCGGGTGGTGCTGGCATCCCATTTGGGACGTCCCGAGGCGGGGAAATTTGAAGAAAAGTATAGTCTCTATCCGGTCTACAAGCGTCTGGACAACCTGCTCAAGATCAAAAAAGAGCTCTATTTCGACGATTCCAAAAGCGGCGAAGTGATCTCTCCCCGGGCGAAGGAGCTCTTCGAAAAGCTCGAACCCCGGGACGTGCTGCTGCTGGAGAACCTCCGTTTCGATGCCCGGGAGACGAAAAACGATCCGGAGTTCGCCAAAGAGCTTTCGCAGTTCGGAGAGATCTACATCAACGACGCTTTCGGCGCCTGTCACCGCAAACATGCTTCGATCTACGGCATCACCCAGTATTACGACGACGAGCACAAGGCGGCGGGCTTCCTTCTGGCCAAAGAGGTGACTTTCTTCCAAAAAGTGCTCGAAAACCCCTCTCGTCCCTTCATAGCGGTCGTGGGCGGAAGCAAAGTCTCGGGCAAGCTCGAAGCGCTCAACCGCCTGATTACCAAGGTGGACAAACTCATTGTCGGCGGAGGGATGGCCTTTACCTTCCTCAAAGCCCAGGGTTACGAGATCGGAAACTCCCTGGTGGAGGAGGATTTGATCGACGAAGCCCGGAGCATTATGTATAAAGCGAAGAAGCATAACGTTAAATTCTACCTCCCCGTCGATGTGGTCGTCGCGCCCGAGTTCAGCGAAAACGTGACGGTGAAATATCTTCCCTCCCAGGAGATCCCCGAAGATTGGATGGGGCTTGATATCGGGCCGGCGAGCACCCGGCTCTTCCGCGAAGCGCTCAACGACGCCCATACGATCATGTGGAACGGGCCCATGGGGGTCTACGAGATGGATAAATTTGCCAAAGGCTCGATCAAGATGTCCCACTACATCGCCGAATCCCACGCCACGACGATCGTCGGAGGAGGGGACACGGCGGACGTGGCGGCCCGGGCCGGAGACGTGGATGAGATGACCTTCGTCAGTACCGGTGGTGGTGCGAGCCTGAAGCTCATCGAAGGGGAAGAGCTCCCCGGCATCGTAGCCCTTCCCCAGAAGGAGGAGTCATGATTTTCGCCGCCAATTTCAAAATGCACCACACCCGTCAAAGCACGGCGGAGTATCTCGACCGTCTCGAAAGCATTCTCGAGCAGGCGGAGTATCCGTTTAAAGTGATGGTCTTTCCTCCCGCCACGGCGCTGCAAGCTTCGAGGGAGTGGATCACCGTAGGCGCGCAAAACGCCTATCCCGCCGAGCAGGGGGCCTACACCGGCGAAATCGGACTGAGCCAGCTCGAAGAGTTCGGTCTCGATACGGTGCTGCTGGGCCACAGCGAACGTCGCAATATCCTGGGAGAGACCCAGGAGTTTTTGGCACGGAAGTTTGCTTGGTACGCGGAGCGGGGATTTCAGATCGTCTACTGTGTAGGTGAACCTTTGGAGGTGCGCAAGCAGGGATTCGAAGCCGTCGCCGAACATCTCTGGGAGCAGTTTACCGGGATCGATCTGGATTACGAGCGGCTCATCGTCGCCTACGAGCCGGTCTGGGCCATCGGCACGGGGCGGGCGGCGACGGTCGAGGAGATCGCTTCGACGCACGCCGAGTTGCGCCGTCGGATCAAGCGTCCGATCCTCTACGGCGGAAGCGTCAACCCTTCCAACATCCGGGAGATCGCATCCGTTCCCGACGTGGATGGGGTCCTGGTGGGATCGGCTTCGCTCGATCCCGAGAGTTTCCACGCCATGATGATCGCCGTCGCACCGCCGCAGGTGTAGGGCGCATCGATTTTTTGCGAAGAGAGCGGTGGGTATGAAGCGTAGAATCCTCCTCCTGGTAGGGAGGAAGTTTATCTACCTCGTCGTCATGCTCTGGCTCATTTCTCTGATCACCTTCGGGGCGATTCATATGGCTCCCAACAGCTTCTTCGCCGCCGGGGGGCTCAACCCCAACATGACCCCCGAAGCGATCGCCCATCTCAAGGCGGTCTACGGCCTCGATCAGCCGCTTTGGCGGCAATATCTCGATTGGATGAGTTCGATGCTGCATTTGGATTTCGGCATCTCCTTCGCCAGCGGCAATCCGGTCATCGACGAGATCAAAGCCCGCATCGGCAT
>CAYUXG010000076.1:0-5332 GCA_964448735.1 uncultured Nitratifractor sp.
ATCGACAACATCCCGGCGATCGTCATCGACCCCAAGGGGGATATGGGGGATCTCTGTCTTACCGATCCGGAGTTTCGAGCCGAGAGTTTTTTGCCCTGGGTGCGCGACGATGCCGAGGCCAAAGGGGAAGACCCCGCCGAATTGGCTGCAAAAACGGCGAAGATGTGGAAAGAGGGGATCGAGAGCTGGGGGCAAGATAGCGAGAGGGTGGCACGATTTCATCGAGTGAAGAAACGCATTTATACTCCCGGGAGTCGTGCGGGCATTCCCATCGATTTGATGAGCTCCTTGGAAATTCCCCCCCGGGAGATTCTCGACGATCCCGACGATTTGGCGGCCTATTTGCAAAGTACGGTGACCGGTTTGCTGGCTCTGCTGGATATCGACGCCGATCCTATGGAGTCCAAAGAGTATATCCTGCTGGCACAGATCATCCGTCGTGCCTGGGAAGCGGGCGAGAGCCCGAGGATCGAGACTCTGGTGGGGCAGATTCTCAATCCGCCGTTCAAGAAGATCGGAGTGCTTCCCCTTGAGAGTTTCTATCCCGAAAAAGATCGTTTCAAATTGGCGACGCGTTTTAACAGCGTGATCGCCTCGCCCAATTTCGTCAATTGGCTCAGCGGTGAGAGCCTGGAGATCCAGAAGCTTCTCTACGATGAAGAGGGCAAGGCGGGGATCGCTATCTTTTCCATCGCCCATCTGGGTGACGAGGAGAGGATGTTTTTCGTGACGTTGCTTCTGAACAAACTCATTGCATGGATGCGGCGTCAAAGCGGATCGAACCGCCTGAAGATGCTGCTTTATATGGATGAGATCTACGGATTTTTCCCTCCCGTGAAGAACCCGCCTTCCAAAGAACCGATGATCACTTTGCTCAAACAGGCCCGAGCCTATGGGATCGGGATCGTGCTGAGTACGCAAAACCCGGTCGATCTGGATTACAAAGGGTTGGCGAATATCGGAACATGGTGTATCGGAAGGCTCCAGACGACCCAGGATATCGAACGGGTCATCGATGGCTTGGGCGGGAAGGTCGGCTCCAGTTTCGATCGCAAAGAGATTGCCCGTCTGCTGGCCAATTTGAAAAAGCGCACCTTTTTTCTCAAAAGCGCCCACCTCGACGATATCCGGCTCTTCGGCACCCGCTGGGTGATGAGCTATCTCAAAGGCCCTCTGAAAAAAGAGGAGATCTCTTCATTGATGTCCGGCGAGCGGGTGGCTTCGCAGGGGGAGGAAGAGCTGCGGAAGGCTTCGAAGGAGGATGGGAGTTTTCACACCCAGGCTCCGTTGCTCGATTCTTCTGTCATGCAATATTTCGAGACGGATCCCTCGGGAAAAAACCGATATCGTCCTTATCTGGCGGCACGAGCAAGCGTTGCGTTTCACGATCAGCGGCGCGGGATCGATCGGGAAAGAGAGGTAGATCTCTGGCTCGATCTTACGACCGTCGATTCGCCCGACTGGGAATCGGCAGATCGGGAGACGGAAGAGTTTGACCGCTGGCCGGCCAAAGCTCCGCGTCATGCCGCTTTCCGGGATCTCCCCGCTTTTGTACTGGAGGATCGGGGATTGAAAAAGAGCACGGCAGCGTTGAAAGACCACCTCTATCGCCAGGAACGACTGGAACTCTATCGCTGCCGTCGTTTGAAGATGGAGTCGGAGCCGGAAGAGAGCGAGAGTGATTTTCGCATTCGGGTACAGGATCGGCTGGAGGATCTCAAAGATGAAGCGATCGAAAAGCTCCAGGAACGTTACGGAAAACAGGAAGAGCGGCTGAAAGATCAACTCAAAAGAGCGCTCGATCGGGTCGAAAAGGAGCAGACCGATCAAACCAGTTCTCTCATCAGTGTCGGAGCTTCCCTGCTCGGAGCACTTTTTGGACATACGACGGCCACAAAGGTCAGCACCACCATTAACCGAGGGACGCGTGTCCTCAAGGAGCGGGGCGATCTGAGCCGGGCCCAGGAGCGCGTCGAAGAGATCCGAGAGAAAATTGAAAACCTCGAAAGCGAACTGGAAGAGAAGATCGATGAGATTTCCCAAAAGTATTCTCTCGATCAGTATCCGATAGAGCAGTTTGCCATTCGACCGAGAAAAAGCGATATTCAGATCAAGGCTCTTGCCGTTGCCTGGCGTCCGGAGTTGTAGCTCTCGTCAAGGCTTCAGCCTGTTTTCAATCTGAGAGGCTATAATACCGTCCCAATTTCTATCTCTGTAGAATAGGAAAAATATGAAGAAAAGGAATGCCTGATGCCTAAAATGAAAAGCGTCAAGGGCGCCGTCAAACGCTTCAAGATCAAGAAGAGTGGCAAGATCAAGCGGGGAACCGCCTTTCGCAGCCACATTCTGACCAAAGTGGACGGCAAGCATCATCGTCAGATGCGTAAGCCCAAGTATGTCGACAAAGCCGACGCCAAGAACATCAAAGAGATGATCGCCTAAAACGCGATCCCACATGCTCCCCCGATCAGGGGCAAGTTCGGACAGAGAGAATGTCCGACACCGAAATTTGCAGAAAAATTTACGGTAAAGGAAAGCACCTATGAGAGTAAAGAACGGTATGACCCGCCATCGGCGGCACAAGAAACTTTTGAAACAGGCCCGCGGTTTCTACAGCGGACGCCGCAAACATTTCAGAAAGGCCAAGGAGCAGCTCGAGCGCTCCCTGGTCTATGCCTATAGAGATAGAAAGCAGCGCAAGCGCGACTTCCGCAAGCTCTGGATTATCCGGATCAATGCGGCGGCACGCCTCAACGACATGAACTACTCCCGCTTCATGCACGGCCTCAAGCTGGCCGGCATCGAGCTGGACCGTAAAGTTCTCGCCGAGATGGCGATGAACGAACCCGCCACATTCACCAAACTGGCAGAACGCTCCAAAGCCGCTCTGGCGAGCTGAGCAAACTCTTTTCCTTCCGTTGCCCTCCCTCTCAGGGATTGAGAGGTTGCAGGGAGCGGTTGATCTCTTTTCCCAAAACTTCCATCATTTTCACCCATCCTTTCAGAAAAGCTTTGGTTTTGTTCACGTCGATCTCGATCCGATTTTTTTGGATATGAATGCCAAGATCCTCCTCCTGCGGGGCGTGCTGCTTCGCTTTTTCCACACCTTCTTCCAACCCTTCTCTCAGCTGCCTTCCCAGCGCTTCGAAGAATTTTTTCGATTTTTCGGTATCCAGGATGATGCGCCCTTTTTCCACTTGGAGGCCCATTTTCTTCATTAGATCCGTTTCTTGGGGAGCAGAGGCAGATGCCTCTGCTAGGGGAGATTTTTGCCCTCGGGGTGGAACTTTTTGCGATACCTGGGGAGAGGGAATTGCGGTTGGGGAAGCTTCTAAATCTCCCTTCTCCGACTTGTTATGGGAGTGATCACATCCCCAAAGCAGTAGAAGTGCACCTAACGGAAGCGTCAGGCTCCAGAATTTTTTTGACATATCGACTCCTTTTCCCCATTATAACGATGCTCTTTTGCAAAGTGTAATCACAGAATTAACTGACTGTTGTTTATCGGTTGGTTTTGGGGTGCTATAGTTCCATTCTTAATATCCTGCCTCTATCTGAATGAGTTGTGAATCAGATATAAAATATGCTATACTAGATCTTATAATATTATTTAGTATTGGAAAAGGAACAAGAAGAAGGCAGAGGAAAAAGGAATACTACCTATGAGAAAAATGGGAATGCTTGTCCTTTTGCTGTTTTTGACGGTAGGAGTAGGTGCCAAACAAGTAAAGAAAGCTGCAAAATCGTCATCCTCCACGGGCAGCAAAAAGACAGCCCACATATCCGATACCTATACGGTTCAAAGCGGAGATTCACTCTATACCATCGCCAAAAGACATCATACATCGATTCAGGCTCTATGTGATGCCAACGGGATTGACAAGAGTACACTCCTGCGACCGGGGCAGAGCTTGAAAATCCCCTCCTCCTCGACGAAAAAGAAGAAAAAATCCCCGACTTCCGCCATTTCTGCGAAAAGAAAATCGACGGCATCGACTCCGAAGAGAAAAGAGAGCAGCTATAAAGTGGAGGCCGGAGACACGCTTTCGCTGATCGCCCAGCGTTTCGGAGTAAAATCTGAGGATCTGAGGGCGGCAAACGGGATGAAAAAAAGCTCCCTTATCCGTATCGGTCAGATTTTGAAGATCCCTTCCGCGAAAACGAAGGAGCCCTCTTCCGGAAAGAAGAGCTCCGCCAAAACATCGACGGAAAAGAAGTTGGCCAAGAAGAAGGCTCCGGTGCAGGAAGTCAGGAAAAAGAGTGCCGAGACGAAAGAAAACAGCTATACGGTACAGAGTGGAGACACGCTCTTTTCCATTGCTCGAAAATACCATACCTCCCTCAAGGATCTGATGAGCCTCAACGGAATCTCACCCACGGACATTATCAAGCCGGGGCAGGAGCTCAAGATCCCTTCTGAAAGTTATCGTGTCGCAAAAAAAGGGGAAAAATCCACAAAAGCCAAGGTCGTGAAAACCCCCAAAAAGGTCGTCAAAAAGATCGAGCCGGTCTACTATACGGTGCGCCATGGCGATACGCTCTGGAAAATTGCCGCCCGGCACAAGGTCAGCATCAAAGAGATCCGGACCCTCAACAAACTCAGCCGAAGGCATATCCTGCACACGGGCGAGAAACTCATGATCAAAGCGGGCAGTACCGAAACGGTGATGGTGGCGGCTAAGGTCCAAAAAGAGAAACCGGCTGCGGCAAAAGCAGTGAGCAAAAAGGTTGCCAAATATTACACCGTCAAACACGGAGATTCCCTCTGGAAGATTGCCAAAGAGTACAAAATTTCACTGAGTGAGCTCAGAGCGATGAACAAGATGCCCAAGGGCAAAGTGATTCACTCCGGAATGAAATTGACCGTGGGATACGAAGAGGTCCCCGTGAAGGTCGCGGCGAAGAAAAAAAGTGTCAAAAAGAAAGGAAGAGTAGCCCAGAAGAAACGCAAAAGCCGGAAAGTAGCGAAAAAGCAGCCGAAAACCAAGAAGGGCAAAAGATATGCCAATAAGTCGGCCAATCGGCGGATCAGCAGCGCCATGGCTGCTCTGAACGGCAAAGGCGGAGGCCATTACAGCAGCGGCTCCGGCAATGCGATTATCCGGACGGCAAAACGCTATCTCGGTCGCAGATATGTATGGGGTGCGGAGGGGCCGAGCACCTTCGACTGCTCCGGATTTACTCAGTATGTCTATCGTAAAAGTCGGGGTGTCAAACTTCCGCGGGTATCAAGGAAGCAGGCCTATTACGGGAAATATGTGACTCGAAGTCAGCTTCGGCCGGGTGATCTCATCTTTTTCGACACATCTCACAGTCGTCGGGGCTACGTCAA
>CAYUXG010000077.1:0-5321 GCA_964448735.1 uncultured Nitratifractor sp.
TCGATCGCCGGGCCGGAGAGTACCGGATGGGTACAGCAGGCCATGACGCTGGTCGCACCCGCGGCTTTGAGCGCTGCGGCTCCTTTGACCATGGTCCCGGCGGTGTCGACCATATCGTCGATGAGGATCACATCTTTGCCCTCCACGTCGCCGATGATGTTCATCACCTCAGCAACGTTGGCTTTCTCCCGACGCTTGTCCACGATGACCATCTCCAATCCCAAAGCAGCGGCGAAATAGCGCGCCCTGGCCACTCCACCGATATCGGGGGAGGCGATGATCGGGTTGGGCAGATTCTTTTCGCGGATGTAATCCATGAAGAGAATCGCCCCGTAAAGGTTGTCGACCGGAATGTTGAAAAACCCCTGAATCTGGCTGGCATGCAGATCGACCGTCACGAGGCGGGTAATCCCGGCGGTCTCCATCATGTCGGCGACGAGCTTGGCGGTGATGGGGACTCTCGGAGCCGCTTTGCGATCCTGCCGTGCGTAGCCGTAGTAGGGGACGACGGCGGTAATCGACTTGGCGCTGGAGCGTTTGAGGGCATCGGTCATGATCAGCAGCTCCATCAAGTTCGCGTTGGCCGGGGCACAGGTGGGCTGGATGAGGAAAACATCCTTGCCGCGGACGCTCTCGGCGATCTGGACGTTGATCTCCCCATCCGAGAAGCGGTTGATCGTCGCTCCGGAGAGGGGCATCTCCAGATATTTGGCGATCTTTTCGCTCAGCGTAGGGTTAGCAGTGCCGGAGAAGAGCATATAGTTACTCATGAAAAAGGACCTTTTCGTTGAAATGAAATGAGGATTTATTTTACTCCAAAGAACGTTAAAGCCCTCCAAATGTTTCCTATCAACCGGGTATAATCCCATAATGATGAACACTTTTTTCAAAACGACTTTGCTTTTTCTTCTATTGGTATTTAACGGATGCACGACCCTCGTCACCGCCCCCATCGAAGTCGCCGGTAGCGTCGCTAGTGCGGGGATCTCCATGGTGGGCGCTGCAGGGGGTGCCGTCGTGAACATCGCCACGGGCGGCGACAGTGACGAAGAGGAGAAAAAATAAGCTTTTTGGCTCTGCTATAATTTCTCTTCCAATGAAAGAGGAGTGTTCATGCTGAGATTCGTCCTCTCGCCTTTTCGAGAGTTGCACATCGTCGATCTGCGCATCGCCCTGATCAACACCCTCGTCGCCAAACAGCGAGGAGAAGGGACCATCCTGCATTTCAACGACATGGACAAAACGCATCGTCACGCATACCGGGATCAAGAGATCCGGGAGCTCCTTAAAAAGTTCGCCGTCGATCCCGAACGGGTGCTTTATCGCAGCGAACACCTCCACCGCTATCAACAATTGGCGGTCAAACTTGTCGAAGAGCGCAAGGCCTTCCTCTGTACCTGCCGATCCGAATCCGGCGAAGAGGCCCCTCGCTGCAGCGGCCGCTGCGCCTCCTTGAGCACCGAGGAGATCCGTCGGATTCAGGAAGAGAAGCTTCCCTACACGATCCGCATCCACAAGCCGACCGAAGCGCTCACCTTCTCCGACCGAATCCGGGGGCAGATCCGTATCGAGCCCTCGGAGGTGGATCACTTCGTGCTCCTGCACTCGGATGCCTCCCCGAGCGACGATTTCGCCTGCGCCTGCGACGATATGCTGGGAAATATCAGCCTGGTGATTCAGGAAGATCGACCAATCCATGCCGCCAGACAGATCTACATCCGCCGTGCTCTGGGGTACGATCTTGAGATCGAAACCGCCGGTCTGCCCCCTCTGCTCGATTCGGAAGGGAAAAAACTCTCCCCCACCGATGAGAAGAGCGCCGTTCGGACTCTCCTCGAAGAGGGCTTCCTCCCCGATGCGATCATCAACGAACTGCTCCTGCCGGGAATGCCCGATTCCCAAGAGATCTTCACCCTGCCCGAGGCGCGAAACTCCTTCGAGCTCTCCCATATCCCGGTCGAGGGGGTGCGCTTCGACCTCCAGCGCCTTCGCCGCATCAACCGGGCGCATCTGCTGCGTATGGACGATCTGGCTCTGTCACGCATTTTCCGCTTCGCCGATGCGGATATCGGACGCTTGGCCAAACTCTATCTGCGAGACGGTGCCGCGACGATCACCGAACTGGAAGCGAAAATCTCGGCGCTTTTCGCACCCAAAAAGTGCGAGAGCGAAGAGGCGGAGACGATGCATGCGCTCTCGACGCTCATCGCCGAAGCTCCCCTCGACGCGAGATTCGATGAATGGGTAAAATACCTTTTACGAAAGAGCGGGATCGAGGAGGATCGGCTGCTGCCGCTCCTGCGCCGGCTCATAACCGGCTCCGACGAGGGGCCGGCGCTTGAAGAGATCTATTCCACCATCAAAGCTTATCTACCGGAGGTCGCACGATGTCAGCCCTGATCTATGCACTGGTTCAAGTCCTTCACACCGTCATCCAACTCTATATCTGGATGATCATCATCGCCGCGTTGCTGAGCTTCGTCCAGCCCGCCCCTTCCAACCCGACGGTGCGCTCCCTCATCCTGGGGCTCTACCGCCTCACCGAACCCGCTTTTGCCTGGGTCCGCAGGAAGATGCCCTTCGTCGTCGTGGGAGGCATCGACCTCTCTCCCATCGTGATTCTGCTGGCGTTGCAGTTTCTCGATACCTTCTTGATGCGGGCATTTATTTACGGATGAGGCGACTCCTTCTCCTTCTTTTCCTCGCCCTTTCCCTTCAGCTGAGTGCCAAAAGCTTCAGCTATGAGCAGATCCACCGCATGCCCGCCTGTGTGGCAAAGGATTACTACATCTGGCGCTACCTGCGGCAACCAAGCACGAGCAGGGCCCAAGCCAAAAAGATCATCCGCGAAGCGTGGCATCTCAACCCCCTGCTCAAAAAGGCGTATCGAAAAAAGACGGGGCTCAACCCTCCCCGCATCGTCAAACCCCGCAAGAAATTGACCCAAGCCCAGCAACTCGCTCTGGAGAAGAAAAAGGCCCTCACCCGTAAGATCTTCTCCTCTTCCGATCCTCTGCGGGCATGGGAGAAACTCGATCCCGAGATGAAGCTCTTCGTCTTCAATCATGCCGGAAAGGCAGGGCGCAAAACGCTCGACCACACGCTTACGCAAAAGCAGTGGCAAGAGCTCACCCGTCACCCCGGGATCCATCGCACCCTACGCTACATTCGCATCGACCGCCTCCCCCGCCTCTCCAAAGTCCTGCGCTATCCCCCCGCCCCTCACAACCGACTGAGTTACGACGATCTGATGCGTCTGGGCTTCGAAGCCCTTGGGCGCGGCGACAAGGATCTGGCCGAGTACGATTTTGCCCTCGCCGTTCCCAAGGCATCCAAACGGGAATTGGCGGATCGGGCGCTCTTCTGGGCGTGGAAGAGTGACGACAACCGGGAGT
Source organism: uncultured Nitratifractor sp. (assembly GCA_964448735.1). GTDB lineage: Bacteria > Campylobacterota > Campylobacteria > Campylobacterales > Sulfurovaceae > Nitratifractor. Next base: position 3,396 of record CAYUXG010000077.1, read on the forward strand.
ATCTCCGCCGTTTGGTCAAAAGCTACGACATCAACGTCTACACCCTCGCCGCCCGAGACGCACTCAAACTCAAATACGACCTGGGCATCACCCCCGATCTCCCCAAGGGCAAAGTCCCCGGCTTCGACATCCGCGATCCGCTCCAGTGGAGCCGACTCAAAAAGAAGATCTTCGACCCCCGCACCGACATGGCGAAACTCGCCCGCCGCTTCAAGACTTCCCAAACCGTCGGCCACTACTGTTACATCAAGACCAAAGCGGACAAAGACGTCCCCCAGTACTTCCCCATGCCCTACCGGGAATTCATGGCCAAACTCCCCGTCAAGCGCCAGGCGATCCTCTACGCCATCGCACGCCAGGAGAGCCGCTTCATCCCCGCCTCCGTCTCCGGTTCCTTCGCCCTGGGAATGATGCAGATCATGCCCTTTCTCGTGGAGCATTTGGCACGGCAGAGGGGAGAGAAGGTTGATTACGACGCCCTTTTCGATCCCCTTACCGCGCTCAAATACGCCAATACCCACATGGATTATCTGACCAAATGGCTCCATCATCCCCTCTTCGTCGCCTATGCCTACAATGCGGGCATCGGCTACACCAAGCGACTGATCCGCCGCAAAGATCTCTTCGAAAACAAGCAAAAATACGATCCGTGGATGAGTCTGGAGCTTATTTCCAATAGCCAAGCCAACGACTACGGCAAAAAGGTGCTTACCAACTACGTCATCTATATGAACAAACTCGGACACCCTCTGCGAATCACCGATCTACTTTCGGTGGTTCATTTGCCGAAATACACCGACGAGTTTCGTAAGAGATGATCCGAAAAATCAAGGACAAAACGCTCTCCCAGGGGGTTGCCCTGGCCCTCAATGCCAAAATCAAAAGGTATGGAAAAATGCTCAAACTCGAACTCGATTCCAAGGACAAAAGCATCCGCATGGAGATCCTCCTCAAGGGAGAGAGCGAACCGCTGCATGTGCACGTCCGGCACTACGAGATTCTCGAAGAAGAGGGGCGTCACTATCTCCTGGCCGAAGAGATCGACACCTCTCGCGAGTGGATCAACACCGTGGCCCGGGAGTACCTCAGCGGTCAGCGCTTCGAAATCCCGGAGCAGTACGCCAAAATGCTCAAACTCGTAGTCTAAATCCAATCCGCACAAGGAGAAAGCATGCCCAAAGGAATGCTCCGAACTCTTTTTTATGCAATCCTTTTTTTCACACCTCTGCTCCAGGCACGTTTCAGCGCCGTCGCCACCGAAACGTGCCCCGCCTACAACGATCTACGCCACAGCCGCAACAGCGGAGATCTGTATCTCCAACCCGGAAAAAGCTACGAAGTCCTGCGCCGTCACAAAGGGCAGCTGCTGGTCAAGATCCCGGCGACACCCATCGTACAGCGCTGGGTCGACCCCGCATGTTTCACGGCAAAAGGCACACAAGCCTCCTCCTCTACTTCCACTCCTATCGAGAAAAGGCACTCCACAGCTGAAAAAAGCGATCTGCCCTCTCTCCTGGTCCTGAGCTGGCACAACGCCTTCTGCGAAAGCCACGCCAACCGCAAAGAGTGCCGACCCCTCGGCAACCGGGGGGCGAACCATCTGGTCCTCCACGGCCTCTGGCCCCAGCCTGCATCCAATCTCTACTGCGGCGTCCCCGCCTCGGCCAAAGAGGCCGACCGCTCCCACCGCTGGCGCAGCCTTCCCGAACCCAAGCTCTCCTCCGCCACCAAACGCCTGCTGCTAAGTGCCATGCCCGGCTCCGCCTCGGGCCTGGAGCGCCATGAGTGGATCAAGCACGGCACGTGCTACGACCCTGATCCCGAGCGTTTCTTTCATGATGCGCTGAGCCTCACCCGTCAAGTCGATCGCTCCATGCTCGGGGAATACCTGCGCAGCAACCTGGGCAAACGCGTCACCCTCGCCCA
>CAYUXG010000078.1:0-5297 GCA_964448735.1 uncultured Nitratifractor sp.
CCGCCGAGCATTATGCCCGGGTGGAGCCCTGGGAGCGCAGTACGATCAAGGCGGCGGCGGCCGGGCAGGTGCTGGAGGCCAATCTCTCCCTGGAGGGGACCTTGGTCAAGGATGCCCGGGTCGTGCATCTGGACGATCGACTCGACCGCAAAGATCTCTCCAACGCCGAGGCATCGGAGAAGATCGTGCAGCAGACGCTGGAGCTGACCCGGCAGATGCTGCCCGGATTGCAGGAGAGCGCTCGCCGGCAAAAGGGTTATTTCGAGCGTATCAGCAAACTGAGCACCGCCAGCCAGACGCAAAAGGACCAAGCGTACCAGGCGATGGTCGCCGCGCAAAATCAGTACCTCTCTACGAAAGAGAAGGCCCTGAGCCTTCGGCAGAATCTGCTGGATCTGGAGTACAAGATCGCGATGCTCGAAGATCGCATCGCCAAGAAGAATCTTCGCCTGAAAAACCGCTACCTCTACCGCCTCTTGGTCCGAAGCGGGGAGTTCGCCGGGGTGGGCACGCCTCTGGCGATCGTGGATGATCTGAGCCGTCAAAAGTTGACGCTCTATCTCTCAAGCGAGGAAATTAAGCGCCTGCCCAAACTGCACATCTATCTCGACGGGAAAATCTACAAGGGGGGATTCGACCGAATTTGGCGCGAGAGCGACGACAAGTATCTCTCCTCCTACCGGGCGGAGCTTTGGCTTCCCGCCGGGAAATTTCCCCTCTCCCGACTCGTCAAAGTGGAGCTCAAATGATTCGTACCGCCTGTCCCCTCGACTGCTGGGATGCCTGCGCGATCACCTGCGATCCCGCCCGTCCCGACAAACTCGTCGCCACCCCCGGCCATCCCATGCACAACGGCGCTCTGTGCGCTCTGCTCAACAAACACATGCACGAAACGCCCCGCATCGAGACGCCTCGCGTCGACGGTCGGGAAGTTTCGATGGGGGAGGCCCTCGATGCCGTGGCCGAAGCGCTGCGCTGCGACAATCCTCTGCTCTGGCGCGGATCGGGCAACCTGGGGGTGATGCAGAGCGTGAGCAATCTGCTCATCGCCGAGCTCGGCGGGACGCTGACTCGCGGAAGCCTCTGCGACGGCGCGGGAGCCGCCGGGATCCTGGAGGGCAGGGGAGTCAATCGCCAGCTTCCCCCCGAACAGATCGCCAAAGCCGACGTGGTGGTGGTCTGGGGACGCAACCTTCCCGTGACCAATGCCCATCTGATGCCTTTCATCGAGGGCAAAAAGCTGGTAGTGATCGATCCGGTGCGCACGAGTCTGGCCAAGAGAGCCGACCTGCATATCCAGCTCAAGCCCCGGAGCGACGTCTATCTGGCGATTCTCATGGCGCGTTTTACCATCATGGAAGATGCCCAAAACGAGGCATGGCTGGAGCGTTTCGGGCCCGATTTCGACGAATTCTACGACTTTACCCGAAGTTTCCGGATCAAGGCGATTTTGGAGTATATGGGGTTGGATCTGGACGATATGGGCGATCTGCTGACCTATCTGCAGGAGGAGAGGGTGGTCTTCCTGGTGGGGGCGGGAGTGCAGAAGTACTCCATCGGCCACTACGCTCTGTGGGCCATCGATTCCCTGGCGGCGACGTTGGGACTTTTCGGCAGGGAAGGGTGCGGCGTAAGCTACCTGGGAAGCTCCCGGCAGGGCTTCGAGGATCCCTTCGCCGTGCGCACCCCGACCGTGCCCATTGCTACGACCCCTTTCGAGCGCTTCGAAACGGTGCTGGTACAGGGAGGCAATCCCGCCGCCAGCATGCCCGATAGCACCCGGGTCGTCCAAGCCCTCGAGCAGGTAAAAAACCTGATCTATTTCGGCCTCTACGAAAACGAAACCAGCGCCCTGGCGCGCATCGTCATCCCGGCCAAAAACTTCCTCGAAAAAGAGGATCTTCGCCTGAGCTACGGCCACCCCTACGTCGAGCCGATGCACAAAGCCCTCGAGAGCGAGATCGGGATTTCGGAATACGATTTCACCGCCGAAATGTTCCGCCGCCTCTCTCTGGAGGGGCTGCAAAGCGAAGAGGAGTATCTCCGGGTCTGGAAGAGCCAATGCATAAAGGAGCAAGATCGGCTCCTCCTCCCCGATTACGAGCCTCTTCCTTATGCCGAGGGCTTTGGGGAAGAGGGAGGCGAAGAGTTCGTCTTCATGGACGATTTCGACGACGATTTCGAAGATATCAAACGGCTGCGCAAATTTCGCAAAAAGGGTCCCAAGGAGACGGAGGATGAATATTGGCTGCTCACTCCCAAGCATGCCCACTCCCTCAATACCCAGTTTCGCCGCGCCGAGAGGGTAGAGCTGTCGCCTTCGCTGGGCTTCGCCGAAGGCTCCCGTGTGCGGGTCCTCTCGGAGCACGGAGAGCTGGAGCTGATCGTGCATCTGAACGAGGGATTGCGCCGCGACTGCGTGCTCATCCACGCCGGCACCCCCGGCCTCAACCGCCTCACCCCCTCCATCCTCAGCGAAGAGGGTGAAAATGCCTGCTTCCAGGAGGTCAAAGTCCGCCTCGAAGCGCTCTGAGCCTTCCTCTTTCACTTTTCTTAAAATTTATTCTTGATTGTGCTATGATGAATCATCTCCACTCAAGGAGGAAATCATGCAGCTTCATCAAGAGATTCAACGTGAAATCGACGGCATCTTCGATCGGATCGTACAGATCCGTCACGACCTGCACGCCAATCCGGAGCTCTCCGGGCAGGAGAAGGAGACCCGTCTGCTGATCCGTTCGATTCTCGAAGCGGAGGGGATCCCTTTTCGCACCTTCGAGGAGCATTACGGGGTCATCGCGGAGATCGTCAAAGACCCGTCGCTGCCGACGGTGGCGATCCGGGGAGATATGGATGCCCTGCCCATGCCCGAAAACAGCGCCAAACCCTACGCTTCGAAAAAAGAGGGGATCATGCACGCCTGCGGGCACGATGCCCATACGGCGGTGGCCCTGGGCTGCGCGCTGGCGCTCAACCGGCTTAAGGAGCGGCTGCCGGGGAATGTGCGGATCCTCTTTCAGCCGGCGGAGGAGGTGCTCGAGGGCGGCAGCAGCCAAATGATCGAAGCGGGTGCCCTGGAGGGCGTTTCTGCGATTTTTGGCCTGCATGTCTATCCCTATCTCCGTACGGGCCAGATCGGCTACAAATACGGCGTGATGATGGCGGCGTCGGATACCTTCAGCTTCGATATCTACGGCAAGACCGCCCACGGCGCCCGTCCCCACGAGGGGATCGACGCCGTGCTGGTGACGGCGATGGCGATCAACTCCCTCAACCACATCGTCAGCCGGCGGATCGACCCGATCCATCCGGCGGTGATCTCCATGGGGAAGATCGAGGGAGGCAACGCCCCCAACGTCATCTGCGATTTCGTCACCGTCGCGGGGACGGTACGGACGGTCAACGCGTCGGTCAGGGAAAAGATTCCCGAAATGATGGAGACGACGCTCAAAGGAATCTGCGAAGCGATGGATGCCAAGTACCATTTCCGCTACGAATTCGGTCCGCCGGAGCTGAAAAACAATGATCACATGGTGGATCTGCTCAAAGAGGCGGCGCGAGAGGTCGTGGGAGAGCAGGGGTTGGTGGATCTGATCGATCCGGTGATGGGCGGGGAGGATTTCGCCCGCTATCTCCAGCAGGTACCGGGAGCCTTTTTCCGTCTGGGAATTTGCAATGAAGCCAAAGGCACCTGCATCCCCCAGCACAATACCCGCTTCGATGTGGATGACGATGCGCTGGCCATCGGGATGAAGATCCTCTCCCTCGCGGCGATCCGGGCACTGGAGGAGGCCCACCATGCAACGTAGCGTCTCTCTGGCGATCCCCAACGATCGCTCCTACCTCCCCCTGGCGATCAAGGTAGTCGAGGAGACGGCCCATTTAGCGGGCTTGGAGGGAGCCGAGGTGCGCGATCTGCTCCATGCGGTGCGGGAGCTGCTGAGCAATGCGATCCAGCATGCCTATCCTCCCGGGGAGGCGGGGATCGTGGATCTGGATTTGCGCCTCCAGCCCCACGGCATCCAGGTGAGCATCCACGACATGGGATTGCCTTTCAATTACGAGCAGTATCTCCGCTCCGAGCGGGAGGGGGGATTGCGGCGGATTCCCCGCTACGTGGACGAACTTCGCTTCGCCAACCTGGGCAAAGAGGGCAAAGCCTTCACGATCTTCAAAGCCCATCCTCTCAATTTCGTGGATGAGCGTCTTCATCCCTACTCCGACCTGGAGGACAACTCCCCCGCCTCGCTCAAGCCCGCTTCGATCCAGATCCGGGACTTTCTCCCCGGAGATGGTGAAGCGATCGCCCGGCTCATCTACAGCAACTACAGCTATAGCTACTTCAAGGCGATCTTCTACTATCCCAATAAAATCCGCCAAATGAACGAGCAAGGGGAGATCGCTTCGGTGGTGGCCCAGACCCGGGAGGGAAAGATCGTGGGGCACTTCGCCCTGATCCGGGTCCCGCGTTCCCGCATCGCGGAAGTGGGCGTCGCCGTGGTCCACCCCGACTACAAGGGAAAAGGGATCATGAACGCCATGCTGGATCGGATCATCAACCGGGCGCGGGAGATGAAGCTCAGCGCCGTGTTCGGAGAGGCGCTGATGGTGCATCCCTATAGCCAGCGGGCCAATCTCCGGCACGGATTCGCAGAGAGTGCGCTGGTACTGGGACTGGTCCCTTCGACCATGTCCCTGACCGATCCCAATGCCGTGCAGAGCTCCCGCAGGGGGGCGGTCCTCATCGGCTTCAAAATCCTAGCGGGAGCGCGCCGTCGCCGGGTCCATCTCCCCCGAGTCTACGGCGATCTACTCCGGCAGATCTATGCCGCCAACGGTTTGGAGATACTCCCCGTCGAATCCGTCCCCGAAAGGGAGGAGAGAGCCGACGTCAGCCACGAGTCAAGCCCCTTCAATCAGACCGGCACGCTGCTGATCCGATCGGGAGGAGCGGATCTTCTCCATCAGATCCGCCATCATCTCCACCGTCTCTACCGCAAACACGCCGACATGATCTATGCCGATCTCAATCTGATGCGCTGCAATGGAATCGACGAGGTCGTAGCGCAGCTGAAAGAAGAGGGATTCGTTTTCGGCGGAGTGCTTTTCTATCGGCAAGAGGATGAGGATTATCTGCGGATGCAGATGATCAACTGCGACCATGTGGAGACGGATCATCTGGTATGCCACAGCTCCTTTTGCAAAGAGTTGCTCGGGGAGATTCGTCGGGAGATCGCGCAGGAGTGAGTATATTCCCTAACGGGCGATGGAACGTTCGAAGATTTGCCTCGCTTCGT
>CAYUXG010000079.1:0-2641 GCA_964448735.1 uncultured Nitratifractor sp.
CTCATGATCGACCACTATCTCTGGGGGCAGACGCAGCGGATCTCTCCCGAGGCGCCGGTGCCGGTGGTGGATGTGCATCGCGAGAGCGAAGTGCTCGGCGGTGCGGGCAACGTGGTCAACAATCTCGTGGCGTTGGGAGCGCAGGTGGCGGTGGCCTCGGCGATCGGGCCGGATGAGAATGGACGCAGGCTGCGGCGGATGCTGGAGGATCTGGGGGTGGAGACTTCGGCGGTGCTGGAAGAGCCGGGACGCCGCACCACCCGCAAGAGCCGGGTGATCGCTTCGCATCAGCAGGTGATCCGATTCGACAGCGAAAGCCGGCAGGGGCTGCTCCCCGAGACGGAAGAGGCCCTTTTGGAAAAGATCGAGGCGCAGATCGGCCGCAGCGATACGGTGCTGCTCTCCGATTACGGCAAAGGAGTGCTTACGGAGCGATTCACCCAGGAGGTGATCGCCCTGGCGAAGAGGCACGGTGTGCGGGTGATGGTGGATCCCAAAGGGACGGACTACTCCAAATACCGCGGGGCGACGGCCATCACTCCCAACCGCAAGGAGGCTTCCGAAGCCACAGGCATCGCCATTACCGACGAGGCTTCGTTGCGGGAAGCGGGCTTTCGCTTGCGCGAAGAGCTGGAGTTGGAGCGGGCGATCATCACCCTCTCGGAGGAGGGAATGGCGATCTTCGGAGAGGAGATGCGGGTGATTCCCACGGTGGCCAAAGAGGTCTACGACGTGACGGGAGCCGGGGATACGGTGATCGCGACTCTGGGCTTCGTCCGGGCAGCGGGGGGCACCATCGACGAAGCCGCCCGCATCGCCAACGCCGCCGCCGCCGTGGTGGTGGGCAAGCTCGGTAGCGCCACGGCGACTTGGGAAGAGATTCTAGCCTACGAAAAGAGCCTCGAAGGGCATGAGAGCCCCCGGCGGATCCTGGAGAGGGAGGAGTTGGCGCGTCGGGTGCGCCTGCTCAAGAGCGAAGGCAAAAAGGTGGTCTTCACCAACGGATGTTTCGACATTCTCCATCGCGGCCACGCCAGTTATCTGGAGAAGGCCAAAAGCTTCGGCGACGTGCTCATCGTGGGGCTCAACTCCGACGCTTCCGTCCGGCGGCTCAAGGGGGAGCAGCGCCCGGTCAATTCCCAGGAGGATCGGGCCTATCTCCTGGCGGCGCTGGAGGCGGTCGACTATGTGACGATCTTCGACGAAGACACCCCCTACGAACTGATCGAGACCCTCCGTCCCGATATTTTGGTCAAAGGGGCCGATTACGAAGGCAAGGAGGTCGTCGGGAGCGATCTGGTGGAGGAGACCCGTCTCGTGGAGTTCGTGCCGGGGCGAAGCACCACCGGATTGATCGAAAAGATCCGATCCTAAAGCATAAGGAGGAAGCATGAAAAAGATTTTCGCGTTCATTTTCGGCTTGACGATGCTTTGCAGTGTGGCCAATGCCGGGGACATCTATGATGAAACCTTCGATTCGATCTACGAAGCGCAGAAAGTCTATTACGATCTGGATCGAGAGCTGGGGAGAGTCTATCGCGAACTGCGCCGATATCTCGACTATCGAGGGCGGGAAGTACTCAAGGCGAGCGAAAAGGCGTGGATTTCGCGGCGGGATCACCGCTGTGCCTTTCCCGAAACCCATTCGGTCAACATCGAGTGCGCCATTCGGGAGACTCGCAACCGGCTCTTTTTCCTACGGGAGCGCCTGCAGGAGTGCCGCAGTTACGGTTGTCGGATCGAGCTTTTCTGAAACTCAAGAGCCCGTCAAAATCTCCGCGACGCGCCGGGAGCTGCCGTGTCGCAAATACTTTCTTAGCCTTCGCACATCCTCTTCGTACCGTGCGAAATCGAAATTTTCGAACTCTTTGACGAAATTTTCCACCGTGGCATCCTCCTGGATCAGCTCCGGGTGCATAGGGCGGCCCTGAAAATCGAGGCTGAAGAGGTTGGCCAGACCCGCATACTCCAGATCGGTGAGACGCTTGACGAGGAAATAGTCTAGGCTCTTGGCTACGTATCCCAATACGAAAGGGGTGCCGATGAGCGCCGCTTCGAGGGTGGCGGTGCCGCTGCAGACGAAGGCGAAATCACTCTCGAAAAGGGTCGCATGGGTGTCGTGAACGATCTCGAAACCCTCCAGATCGCCGTAGAGTTCCCGGCGACGGGCTTCGTCGAAGTAGGGGGGGACGACGATCTTCGCCTTATGCTCGGGGAGGCTGCGGCGCAGACGATGAAAAAGGGGCATCAACCGAAGGATCTCCCCCCGGCGGCTGCCGGGAAGGTAGGCGATCGTTTCGATGCTCTTGGGTGCGGCCTCCTTGAAGCGGGGGATTTCGTCCAGAAGGGGATGACCTACGTACTCGATGGGGGCGTTGGGAGAGTAGTGCTCGCGCTCGAAGGGGAGGATCGAGAGGAGCCGGTCGCAGCGTCGCTCCAGGAGGGGGATGCGCCCCTTGCGCCAGGCCCAGGCCTGAGGAAGGATGTAGTAGAGGATCTCTTTGTCCGGATAGCGTTTTCGGATCTTTTTGGCTAGGGGGAGGTTGAAGCCCGAAGAGTCCATCAGCAGCACCTTGTCCGCATCGGCGGCCAGCTCCGTCATTTGAGAAGCGAGGCGGTAGAAGAAGGGAAGCTTCCCCAG
>CAYUXG010000079.1:2741-5288 GCA_964448735.1 uncultured Nitratifractor sp.
AGGATCAAGACGATGGAAAATGTGATCGAGTGGCTCAAAGAGCACGGTGGATTGAAGGTGATCGACGAGCCTTTGGATGTGGAGTTGGAGATTCCGCACCTGGCCTATCTGGAGGTGAAAAAGGGTTCCGCGTCCCGGCCGCTGCTCTTTACCCGGCCGGTCTGGAGGGCCAAGGGGATCGAGTACGAGATGCCCGTGCTGATGAACATCTTCGCCAATTACGAATTGACCCAAAAGATCCTGGGGCGTCATCCCGATGCGATCGCCGAGGGGATCGAGGCGCTCATGAAGTTCAAACCTCCCCGGACGCTGAGCGAAAAGCTTGCCGCCCTGCCCAGGCTCCTGGCGCTCAAAAACGTCTTTCCCAAGCGGCTCAAAGGCAGGGGGGCGTGTCAAGAGATCGTCATCCCCAAAGAGGAGGTGGATCTCGACCGGCTGCCGATTCTTAAGACCTGGCCGGAAGACGGAGGGCGTTTCATCACCATGGGGCAGGTCTATACCCGAAGCCTCGACGGGAGCACCCAAAACCTGGGAATGTATCGGCTCCAGCAGTACGACAAGCGCCGGCTCGGGATGCATTGGCAGATCCACAAAGATGCGAGCCACTTCTTCGACCAGTATCGAGACGCCGGGGTGCGCATGCCCGTAAGCGTGGCGATCGGAGGAGACCCCCTCTATATCTGGTGCGGCCAGGCGCCCATGCCCCACGGGATGTTCGAGTTGCTGCTCTATGGGTTCATCCGCGGCAAAAACGCCCGCCTGGTCCGATCGCTCAGCAACGAAATCTACATCCCCGCCGACGTGGACTGCGTCATCGAAGGGTGGGTCGACCCGCGGCGCATGGAGATGGAGGGGCCCTTCGGGGATCATACGGGCTACTACACCCTCAAGGAGCCGTTCCCCGTCATGGAAGTCGAGACGATCACGATGAAAAAAAATCCCCTCTTCGCCGCTACGGTGGTGGGCAAGCCGCCCCTAGAGGACAAATATATGGGATGGGCCACGGAGCGGATCTTCCTGCCGATGCTCAAGCCCATGGCTCCCGATCTGTTGGATTACAACATGCCCGAAAACGGCGTCTTTCACAATCTGATCCTGGCCAAGATGCAGGTGCATTACAAAGGGCACGCCCAGCAGTTCATGCACGCCTTTTGGGGCGTGGGGCAGATGAGTTTCGTCAAGCACGCGATTTTCGTGGACGAAAAGGCACCGAAGCTGACGGAGTACGAAGCGCTCGCCCGCTATGTGCTCGAGCGCCTCGATCCGGCGAAGATCCTCGTCAGCGAAGGGATCGTCGATCAGCTCGACCACTCCAGCCCCCAGAGCTTGGTGGGAGGAAAGCTTGGCATCGATGCGACGGGCCCGGTCGTCGCCGAGAGAGTGCAGGAGCGTCTGGAGGATGCGAAGCTGCTGGAAAAGATGCGTTCGCTTGCCGGCGAAGTGCTGGCTCTGCGCCAATACTTCACCGATACGCCCAATCCCGTGACGGTGATCGCCGTGGAGAAGAGGCGCAGCGTCAAGGAGACCTTCGACGCGCTCACCCCGCTGGCGCGCTACCTGGCGGTGGTCGTGGCCGTCGATGCCGAAAACAACGACCTGGAGAACCCCTACATGCTGCTGTGGCGCGTCGTCAACAATATCGACGCGAAACGGGACCTGCTGCTTGAACCGTTTATCGCGCTCGACGGTACGTGCAAAAACAGGCTCGACGGATACGAACGGGAGTGGCCCGGCGACACCCATTGCGATCCGGAAGTGCTCGACTCTTTGAAAGAGAAAGGGCTTGTCCGGCTGGAGGAGTCGCAGATTCTCGAGTGGGGATTGCTTCCCTATCGCCTCTATCGCTCGGAGATGGAGTGATTCAGCCTGCTTTAAGAAAAGCAATGTATACTTTCTTTGTTGATAAAAAATTTCCTTAAGGAGACCCTATGATCGTAACTAAAAAAGCCCCCGATTTCACCGCCGCCGCCGTTTTGGCCGACGGAAGCATCGTCGAAGATTTCAACCTTTACGACAACCTGGGAGAAAAAGGTGCCGTCCTCTTCTTCTATCCCCTCGACTTTACTTTCGTCTGCCCCTCGGAGTTGATCGCCTTCGACCATCGCCTCAAAGAGTTCCATGAGCGCGGCATCAACGTCATCGGATGCTCCGTCGACAGCCAGTACAGCCACTTCGCATGGAGAGAGACGCCGGTAGACAAAGGCGGCATCGGTCGCGTCGGCTATCCTCTCGTCGCCGACTTGACCAAGCAGATCGCCCGGGATTACGACGTCCTGGTCAACGATGCGGTCGCACTGCGCGGTTCCTTCCTCATCGACAAAGACGGCACCGTCCGCCACGCCGTCATCAACGACCTGCCCCTGGGCCGGAACATCGACGAGATGATCCGCATGGTCGATGCGATGCTCTTTACCAACGAGTACGGCGAAGTCTGCCCCGCCGGATGGCACAAAGGCGAAGAGGGAATGAAGGCCGATACCGAAGGTGTCGCCGAATACCTGGCCAAGCACGCCGAAGAGCTCTAAGAGATACGCCGCATCCCGCGGC
>CAYUXG010000080.1:0-5166 GCA_964448735.1 uncultured Nitratifractor sp.
AAGCGGCCCGCCGGCTGGTGCAGCTGGGGATGCCCACGCGCAAGAGCGAAGCCTACCGCTACTTCGATGTCGAGCCCTTGATGGAGCGCGACTGGGAGCCGGTCCAAATCGGCGGAGAGATCGAGATCAGCGAGAGCGAGCGGGAGATTGTCATCACCGACGGGATTGTCACGAAACTGCCTCGAAGCGTAGAGGTCCAAGTCGGATGCAGCACCGCCGTCGATCTATCCGGCGGGCACTTCGATCCGCTCTATTACCTGAGCCATCTCATGAGCCCCGAGATCATCTCGATCCGCTTCCGCCGGGATGAGAAGGTGACGATCGTCCACCGTTTCACCCAGCCGGGCAAACTGCTGGCCTATCGCACGGCGCTCTATCTCGATGCCAACGTCCGCGTGCAGATCGAAGAGCGCTACGAGGGAGAGCAGGCCTGCGGCGCGCTGGTGCTGGGGGGCTACGACGCCTTCATCGCACGAGACGCCCGGCTGAGCTTGATCAAAGATCAAACTCTAAGAGAAGGGGACTACACCCCGATCCTCTCCCATCGGATCAAGGTCGATACGCAAGCCTCCTGCGACTGGCATACCTTCGATTTCGGTGCCGGAAACGGGCTGCAGCTGGTGGATGTGGAGCTTCACGAGCATGCGACGATCGATGCGGATCATCTGCTCTACGCCACCGATCACTGCCGCCGGGGGACCGTCAGCCGTATCGTGCATATCGGCCAAAGCTCTACGAGCAATCAGCGGGCCAAAAATATCCTCTCCGAGAAGGCCCGGGGGATCTTCGACGCCCTGATCAAGGTCGAGCACACGGGCAAATATACCAAGGCTCACCAGAACTCCAAGGCGATTTTGCTCAACGACGGCGCCTACATGGCCAGCAAGCCCCAGCTGGAGATCTACATCGACGATCTGGAGGCGAGCCACGGCTCGACCACGGGGCAGCTGGATGAAGCGCAGCTCTTCTATCTGCGCTCAAGAGGCATCGCCAAGGAAGAGGCACGCAAGATGTTGATCCTGGCCTTTGCCAACGAGATCATCGACGCACTGGAAGACGAAGCTCTGCGCGAGCGGCTCCACGGCAGCTTTGAGACAGCTTACTGGGGGCAGACCCAGGTGAGCTGCATGGAGACTTGCCACGGCTGCGAAGAGGCTGCTCTAGGTGGAAAAGCCTGAAAGGAACGATCATGAACGGATTGCAAGAGACCCTGGAGCGCTACAAGGAGGATTTCGACCTCTTTGAGACGCCTGACGAGAAGTTCGAATACATTTTCGACCTGGGCAAGAAGCATACGACGCTGCCCGAGGAGGAGAAGAACGACGCGACTTTTATCGAGGGGTGTGCCTCTCCCGCCTGGCTGGTAGGCGAGTGCCGCGACGGTAAGCTGATCCTCCGGGGAGAGGGCACCAGCGAGATGGCCAAGGGAATGCTCACGCTGCTGCTGGATATCTTCAGCGACCGCAGTCCCGAAGAGATCCTCTCCTTCGATCCTGTGGAGTTGAATAAGCTGGGAATCGTCGAGCACCTCTCTCCCGTGCGCCAGCAGAGCATGGAAGCCTTTTTGAAAAAGGTTTACGACTACGCCAAACGATGCAAGGAGCAAAACGCATGAGCAAAGATCCCAGAGAAGTGACGCCCGAAGAGTCCGAAAAGCGGGTGATCGAAGAGTTGCAAAAGATCTACGACCCCGAGATCCCCGTGGATATCTACAATCTGGGGCTCATCTACGACGTCAAATGTCACAAGGACGAGGTCAGCAAACTCAACAAGTGCAAAGTGACCATGACCCTGACCTCCGCGACCTGCTCCATGAGCGAAGTGATCGTCGATCTGGTGCGCTCGATCCCCTCCAGGATCGAGGATCACTCCGTCGAAGAGGTGGAGGTCGATCTGGTCTTCGATCCGCCCTGGGATCAGTCCAAGATGAGCGACGAAGCGAAGCTCCAGTTGGGATTGCTATAGTCGCTTGTCGTTCAAAAAGGATAGCGGCATAGCCGAGAAAAGTATAGAAGAAGGAGTAGATATGTTGACTGCAATTCCCGTGAAGATGAACAAACCCGAAAGCGCCTTGAGTCCGCTCTTCGGGCATGCCAAATGGTTCGCTTTCGTCGACGATGAAGGCAATGTGTCGATCGAAGCCAATCCCCACGACGGGGGGATGCCCGTGATCGAGTGGCTTCTCTCCAAGGGGGTGAGCCGGATCGTTACCCAGCACATTGGGGCCGGGCCTTTCCGATTCCTCCTGTCGCAAGGAATCGAAGCCTGGTATCCCGGGGAGGGGAGAGTGACCCTGCCCGAGCTGGTCGAAAAGCTCAAAGATCCGGCCCAAAGCATGGAGGCGATCACCCCGGAGAACATCGATCGCTTTGCCCGCCATGGGCATCATCACGGAGAGGGACACGCTCATCACTGAGCCCTCTGCGTTCTTTCCCCCTATCTTGACACGCTCGCGCCTTTTTATACTATAAAATATATACTTCAGTCACTTTTGGCTAAAATCGAAATCGTTCATCACCCATACCAACAAAAGCCAGGATCGTTCATGAGATCATTGATACTTTTTTTCACCCTCTTTCTCTCCCTTCACGCACTCGATGCGACGATGAAGATCGAGAAGGACGTGGATCAGCGGGCCAAGGTGGCGATCGTCGACGCAAGCGGGGCGGGTGACGCCGAGCTGGGGCGCAAAGTCTTCGGGATTTTGCGCGACGATATGAAGATCACCGGCCACTTCCTTCCCGTAAATCAACATTTCCAGGGAAATTATAACGGCGCGCTTTTCGATCCGACTCTGCGGAGCAGGGAGTATGTGCTCAAGTACAAGGTGCAGTCAATTCCCGGTCAAGGGGTCAAACTCGAGCTGAAGCTTCTCAAGGGCAGCGACTCTACGCTGCTGATGGAAAAAACCTATTCCATCGCTTCGGCGGCGCGCTATCCTTTTCTCATCCATCGGGCGGTGACGGAGATCAATGCCAAGCTTGGATTCGCTTCGGTGGAGTGGATCAACCGCTATGTACTCTTCGCCAAATATACGGGCAAACGCCAAAGCGAAGTAGGGGTGGCGGATTATACGTTCCACTATGTCAAAACCATCATCCGCGGTGGGCTCAATCTCTTTCCCGTTTGGGGGGATCAAGCGCAGCATAGTATCTATTTTACGAGTTACGACGGAGAACTCCCCGTGCTCAAACGCCTCGATCTCCTGAAGGGCAGGGTGACGCGACTGATGGATTCGCAGGGGATGCTGGTCTGTTCGGACGTGAGCAAAGACGGTCGGAGGTTGCTGCTGACGATGGCGCCTCAGGGGCAGCCCGATATCTACGAGTATTCGCTGGATACGGGGAAGCTACGGCGCTTGACGAGCTTCAGCGGGATCGACGTGGGGGGAAAATATGCCGACGACGAGCGGACGCTGGTCTTTGTCTCCAATCGGCTGGGCCATCCCAATATCTTCAAAAAGCCGATCCAGGGAGGTCCCATCACCCCCCTGGTCTTTCACGGGAGCAACAACGACTCCTGCGACGCTTTCGGCGACAAGGTGGTCTATTCCAGCCGGGAGAACGACAACAGCTTCGGCGGCAAAGCCTTCAACCTCTACCTGACGACGACGGACAGTGCCTACGTACGGCCTCTCACCGCCGGAGGAATCAACCAGTTTCCCCGCTTCTCTCCCGACGGCAATACCGTCCTCTACATCAAACGAAGCCGGGAGGGGAACTCCATCGGCTACATCGGCCTTCAGACCAATTCGAGTATGCTCTTTCCCCTGGGGATTCAACGTTTGCAATCGATCGACTGGTAAGGAGAGCCTATGCGGAGAAAGAAACGGAGTCTTGCTCTTTGGATTGGGATGGGGATGATGGCCCTCCTCCATGCGGAACCCTCGGTCTATGGCCGCAGTACCAGCAGCAGTGTCCAGATCTATGCGCTTAAACAGCAAGTCGCCCAGATGCGGGAAGAGATGGAAGGCTTACGCAGCCTGGTTCAGAGTCTCAATCAACGTCTGGGGCAGCTCGAAAACCGACAGCGAAATCAGGCCGGAGGGGCCTCTATCGATACGCTGAAACGGCAGATCGGAGCACTCGAAGCAAGAGTCGCGACGCTGGAAAAGAGAAAACCGGCCTCGAGTGCGAAAGCCGTAAAAAGCGGGAGCAAAGCAAAGAGTGCCAAGCTTTCCAAACCCTCCTCTTCCGGAAAAAACGGCTCAAAAAACGGCTCTTCGAAAGTCTCGAGCGCTCTGGAGAAAGCCCCTTCCAACAAACTCTTTAGCCGAGGGGTTCGATTGATCCATCAGAAGCGCTATGCGGATGCGAAACTGCGCTTCGACATTCTTCAAAAGCGCAAATACAAGCCGGCTTCGACGCAATTCTACCTGGGGGAGATCGCCTATCGCACCGGCGCCTACGATGAGGCGATCCAACATTACCAGAAGAGTGCCGAGCTCAACGAAAACGCCGCCTATATGGACCGGCTACTCTTGCACACGGGGATTGCCCTCGAGCGTACCGGCGACAAAGCCCAGGCAAAGAACTTCTTCCAGGCGATTGTCGACGGTTATCCGGGGACCTCGAGTGCAAGAGAAGCGAAAAAACACTTGAAATAATTCGGAGTTGTTATCTCCGGTTAATTTTGCTTGGCTACAATGACGAAAATTTTACAAAGGACAATTATGGCAATCGAAAAAGAAAACAGCGTCGTCGGCATCGAGTACGAAGTGAAAGAGGCCGGCAGCGACAGCGTCGTCGACAGTAACAAGGGCTCTCAGCCCCTCGAATTCATCACGGGAAAAGGACAGATCATTCCCGGTCTGGAGAACGAGCTTGTCGGGATGGAAAAAGGCGAGAGCAAAACCATCACCGTCAAAGCCGCCGACGCCTACGGCGAAGTCAACCCCGAAGCCCAGCAGACACTTCCCCGGGATCAGTTCGAAGGGATTGACCTCAAAGAGGGCATGGCACTTTACGGCCAGGGGGAAGACGGTCAAACCGTTCAAGTAACCGTCAAGAGCTTCAACGACAAAGAGGTCACCATCGACTTCAATCATCCCCTCGCGGGCAAAGATTTGGTCTTCGACGTTACCGTCACCGAAGCTCGCCCCGCGACCGAGGAAGAGGCAGCGACCGGTCAAGTCGGCGGTGCGCACTGCGCCGACGGCAGCTGCGG
>CAYUXG010000081.1:0-3737 GCA_964448735.1 uncultured Nitratifractor sp.
AGATGAGAAGAGTCGCACTCTTTTTTTTGCTGATCCTCTTTAGCGCGATACTCCATGCGAAAGAGTACCGCTATCGCGTCCGATCGCCTTTGCTGGGGGAGCTGGGAACGATCCGGGTCGAACAAAAAATCTCCGGATCGCAATATCGCATCGAGGGCAATGCGACCACCAAAGGGATCGCCGCCTTTTTGACGGGGCATCGCCGTGAAGCGTATCTTTCCGAAGGGACGATCGTGCGGGGGAAATATCGCAGCCGTCATTTTCGCGTCGAGCGCTGGATGAAAAAGAAACATCAGATCGACGACTACCGCTTCGACTTCGCGAAACGGCGCATTCTCAAGCGAAAACTCCGCTGGAAAAAAGGACGCCTCGATCACAACAGCAGCAAAGTATTGGACTACTTCAGCCCCGTGGATCTGATGGCGCTCTATCCCAATGTCGCGGCGCAGACAAAAGGGCTTTGCGGGCCTTGGAGCCGGAGCTATCTCGCTGCGGGAGCGGAGAAGGTCAAGGGGCGCGTCGTCGTGAGCCTCCCTACCGCGCAAGAGGCCGAAGAGATTCGCAAAAAAATGGATTTACCTGCGGGCTTGGGGAAGATTCTCGTCATCGGCTCTCCTGAAAAGATCCTTGGCAAGCGCAACCGCCGCTTGGAGATGGCGATCGACGCGCAGGGCGTGCTGCGCAAAGCCCGGCTGGTGGCGCTGCCGGTCGTGGGAGAGATTTTCGTGGAGCGGGTCCGATAGCTTTGGCTATAATCCGAAAAGATCCACTCAATATCCTTTAGGAGCTGCCATGATTTTGATCGCCGGCCCCTGCGTCATCGAGAGCAGGGAAAATATCTTTCGCATCGCCGAAGCGTTGATGCCCTATCATGAAGATTGCAGCAAAGAGTTCTATTTCAAAGCGAGCTTCGACAAGGCCAACCGCACTTCCCTGGAGAGTTTCCGGGGACCCGGCCTTGAAGAGGGGCTGAAGATCCTCCAGGAGGTCAAGGAGGAGTTTGGCTACTCCATTTTGACGGACATTCACGAGCCTGCCCAGGCGGCGAGCGTTGCCGAGGTGGCCGATGTATTGCAGATTCCCGCTTTTCTCTGCCGTCAGACCGATCTGCTCGTCGCCGCGGCCAAGACCCCGGCGAAGGTCAATATCAAAAAAGGGCAGTTCCTCGCTCCCCAGGCGATGGAACATTCGGTGGCCAAGGTCCTACGCACCCGGGGCTACGAAGGGGAGGTCGATGCGCAAGCGTCGGAAAAATACGGCGTCTGGCTGACGGAGCGGGGGACGAGCTTCGGCTACGGCAACCTGGTGGTGGATATGCGCTCCTTCCCGATCATGCGGCGCTTCGCTCCCGTGATTTTCGATGCGACCCACTCGGTGCAGATGCCCGCCAGCGGAGGCGCGACCAGCGGAGGCGACAGCCGCTTCGTCCCCACGCTGGCCCGGGCGGCGGCCGCGGCGGGAGTGGACGGCTTTTTCTTCGAAACCCACTTCGATCCCTCCGTGGCGCTGAGCGACGGGCCCAATATGATAAAATTGCAGGATCTTGACGCCCTGATCCGCCAAATCGACGCGATCCGGGCGATCGTGGAATAACGCAGAAGGAAGAGACTATCATGAACATCATCGAAGGCAATCTCCAGGTCGATCGCAGCAAAAAGGTGGCGGTGATCTCCGCTCGCTTCAACCACTTCATCACCGATCGGCTGGTGGAGGGGGCCAAGGATACCTATGCCCGGCTCGGGGGCGATCCCGAGAGTTTGGATCTGATCCTGGTGCCGGGGGCTTTCGAGATCCCCTTCGCCCTGGAGCGGGCGCTTGCCGGCGGGAAGTACGACGCCGTCTGCTGCCTGGGAGCCGTCATCCGGGGTGCCACGCCCCATTTCGACTACGTCTCCGCCGAAGCGACCAAAGGGATCGCCAACGTCACGCTCAAACACGGCAAACCGGTCTCCTTCGGGGTACTCACTGTCGATAGCATCGAACAGGCGATCGAGCGGGCAGGGACCAAAGCGGGCAATAAAGGCGCTGAAGCGATGAGTAGCCTTATCGAAATGATGAATCTCTACGACGCGTTGCAATAGAAATTGTGCCGCGAGGCGAGATCGAAGCTTCAGGCTTGAAGCTTTGAGCTTTCTGCTTTACGCTTTCAAAAAAAGGAAAAACATGGCGACACGACATCAGGCGAGACGGGCAGTCGTCGGACTGCTCTACGCCTACGATCTGGGCAACGACGGGATCGAGAAGTTCAGCGAAGAGATCCTCGAGAGCGACAAGATCCGCAACAAACAGCGGGAGTTCTCCCTGCGGCTCTTTCGGGGGACGCTGGAGCATCTGTCGCAGCTCGACGAAGAGATCGAAAAGCATTTGCAGAGTTGGGATTACTCCAAAATCGGCAAAGTCGAAAAAGCGATCCTGCGTCTGGGGGCATACGAAATCCTGATCGAAAACACCGAACGCCCCATCATCATCAACGAAGCGGTGGAGCTGGCCAAAGAGTTGGCCGACGACAAGGCACCTCAGTTCATCAACGGGGTCCTCGATGCAGTGGGTAAACCCACGGCGGCTACGCCGAGTGAAGAGTGAAAAACGAAGAGTGAAGGACCGGCAGTGAAATCATTTGAAAAAGAAGTTTTTGCATCGAAAAAACCACCGAAATTCTTCACTATTCACTATTCGCTATTCACTTCTTTTCATCGGAGATTCCGATGAAAAGGATGAGTATCGACGAGGCGGTCGATCTGATCCAAAACGCCGATCTCAAAGAACTCGGACGGATGGCCTACGCCCGCAAAAAAGAGCTTCATCCCAAAGGGGTGACCACCTTTGTGGTCGATCGCAATATCAACTACACCAACGTCTGCTGGGTGGATTGCAAATTTTGCGCCTTTTACCGGCATGAAAAAAACGAGGATGCCTACATCCTGAGCTTCGACGAGATCGACGCCAAGATCGAAGAGCTTCTGGCCATCGGAGGGACGCAGATCCTTTTCCAAGGGGGCGTGCACCCCAAGCTGGAGATCGAGTGGTACGAAGAGCTGGTGGAGCATATCCATAAGAAATATCCTCAGATCACGATCCACGGCTTTTCGGCCATCGAGATCGATTACATCGCCCGCCGCTCCAACATCTCCATTCCCGAGGTGCTCCGCCGGCTCCATGCCAAGGGATTGGCATCGATCCCCGGCGCGGGAGCGGAGATCCTCTCGGATCGGGTGCGCGACATCATCGCGCCCAAGAAGCTGGACAAAGACACGTGGCTGGAGGTTCACCGAGAAGCCCACAAGCTGGGGATCAAATCCACGGCGACGATGATGTACGGCACCGTCGAGACCGATCGGGAGATCGTGGAGCATTTCGACCATATTCGGCGACTCCAGGACGAAACGGGCGGGTTCCGGGCCTTCATCATGTGGTCCTTCCAGGGCAAAAACACCCAACTTGTCGATGAGATCCCCGAGATCAAAAAGCAATCTTCCAACCGCTATCTGCGCTTGCTGGCGGTGGCGCGGCTCTTTCTGGACAACGTCCCCAATATCCAGAGCTCCTGGGTGACGCAGGGCAGCTACATCGGGCAGATGGCGCTGCTCTGGGGAGCGAATGACCTGGGCAGCACCATGATGGAAGAAAACGTGGTCTCCGCCGCGGGAGCGAGCAACCGGATGAACCAGGAGGAGATGATCCGCCTGATCCGGGACATCGGCGAGCGCCCCGCCAAGCGCAATACCGCCTACGAGATT
>CAYUXG010000081.1:3837-5074 GCA_964448735.1 uncultured Nitratifractor sp.
ATGGCCGCAGTCGTGATGCACGTGGATGTGGAAGGGGTCAAAGTCCCCGTGATTTTCGAGAAGGAGCAGCGCCTGCCGCTGGCTTCGATGGAGTTGGTCTTTCAAAACAGCGGTTCCTTGGCCGATACGGTGCCGGGAATCGCTTCGCTGAGTGCGCGCCTGCTCGGGGAGGGGACGGCCAAAGAGGGGGCCGTCGCGTTTGCGAGAGCGCTGGAAAACCGAGCGCTGAGCCTGCATGCCGATACGGGAAGAGAGACCTTCGTCGTTACCCTCGAAGGGCTCAAGAGCGAATTTGATTTCGGGCTGGGCAAACTGAGGGAATTGCTGGCAGATCCCAACGTGACGCCCAAGGCTTTCGAGCGGGTGCAGACCGAGCGGCTGGGGGCTTTGCAGCGCAAAGAGAGCGATTTCGACTATCTTGCGGCGGTGCAGCTGCGTTCGATCCTTTTCGAAGGAACGCCGCTGGCACATCCGGCGCTGGGAACTCCCGAGAGTATCCGTTCGCTCAAAGCGGAAGATCTCAAAAACTACCTTTCGAAGCATCTGCATCTGGAGAATCTGATCGTGGTCCTCGGAGGCCGTTTCGACAAAGGGGAGGTTCAAAGCATCGTCGAGAAGGTGGCCAAGGTCCTCGGTCGGGGTGAGGTCAAGGCGATCAAGCACTTCGACGCTTCGGACAAAGAGCGCAAAAAGGTGCGCTACGCCGAGACCGACCAGGCCTACATCTACTTCGGTTCGCCCTATACGATGGCGGCGAACGACCCCAAGCGTGTCTATGGAAAAGTGGCGGCCTTCATCCTAGGAAGCGGAGGATTCGGCAGCCGGCTCATGGAAGAGGTCCGCGTCAAACGGGGGCTGGCTTACTCCGCCTACGGCCGATTGGCGGTCAATCGCACCCACAGCTATTTCAGCGGCTATCTGCAGACCAAACTCGAAAGCGCCGACGAAGCGCAAAAGGTGGTTGCCGAAGTCATTCAAAACTTTTTGAAAAACGGAGTGACGGCCGAGGAGCTGGAGGGAGCCAAAAAGTTCTTCCTCGGCAGCGAGCCTCTGCGCACCGAGACCCTTTCTCAGCGGATGAGCCGGGCCTTTCACGAATATTACGACGGGCTCGGG
Source organism: uncultured Nitratifractor sp. (assembly GCA_964448735.1). Taxonomy (GTDB): domain Bacteria; phylum Campylobacterota; class Campylobacteria; order Campylobacterales; family Sulfurovaceae; genus Nitratifractor. The sequence continues at coordinate 4,954 of CAYUXG010000081.1, forward strand.
CTGAAGTGGTCGCAAGAAGAGCTCGAAGCGATCCGCAAGATGAAACTCGAAGATCTCAACGCCTTCATCCACGCCCACCCCGAGATCGGGAAGCTCAGCTGGTCCATCGTGACGAAAAAGT
>CAYUXG010000082.1:0-5031 GCA_964448735.1 uncultured Nitratifractor sp.
GAGTTTCATGGCGCCGGCGAGAAAGATGCCAACGAGGATATAAGGAGCGATGGAGCTTAGAAGAGTCCAGAAGTTTTCCAGATAATCGAGCAAAAAGTTTTTCATATCAATTCCTTATAATGATAGTCGTTATCAATATTAAGGAAGTATAAGAAAACTTGCTGAAAAACGACTGAGCCTTTTTTCGCCGAGAAAAATTTCCGGAGGCGTCGTTAACGCTTGAGTATCTTCTTGAGGACGGCCACGGCTCGTTTGGGTGTCAAGAGCAAGGCTTCTCCTTCGCGCCGAACGCCTTTTTTCTCTTTCTCCAGGAGACGTTTGGTCGCTTTTTTCGCCTCTTTTCTCAGTTTTTTGTTTTGGATCCCCTGCTCTTTCAAGAAATCTTCCAGGCTCAGCCACTCTGTCTCGTCATGCGTATCTTTGATTTTTTCGGGAGCCTCCGCAGGTACGGCCGGGGAGTTTTCCTCTTCGATTTCCGGCGTTTCGGCCAGCTCGGCTACGGGGATGCTTTCGCTCTCGCGCACATGCTCGATCTGGGCGGCGTAGAGGGATTTCATTTCGCCGAAGGCTTCCTTGAGGAGTTCCACTTCGCTGCGCAGCGTGGTGGTGATCATGCGATTGGTCTCTTTCAGATCCCGGATCGTCTCTTTGAGGACGGAGATGGTTTCGTCTTTGGCTTCGAGGAGTTTTTGGGTTTCGTCGGGTTTCTTTGCCGTGGAGGGGTCGTTGCGCTCTTGGGCATCTTCGACGGTTTCGATCACATAGATTTTGCCTCCGACATTTTTCGAAGGCAGCAGCCCCTTTTTGATCTTGGCGTAGACCGCTTGACGAGAGATCCCCATTTTGGCGGCATAATCCACCGGCTTGATCAGATTTTCCATCCTGTCACCGCTCCGTTGACAATTTTGTCAATCATAACATAAGGAGGCTTGTGAACGTGAATCCCGGAGGGATCCGCTAGGGTATGTGATGCCCACGGAACGACGTATTTTTCGGTAAGCATCGCGATCTTTTTGATCTTGATCCCGGGAAGAGACTTTGTAAAGGGAGAAAACACTTGCACTCAGATCCGGAGAATTCGACCATTCTGGCCAATGAAGGGTATTGCACACTGGCGGAGGCGATTGCCGCATCGTTAGAAAAAGCAGGCATGCTGAAGGAGAAAGAGGAGGGACGTCCCCTTAGTGGCGGGTACCGTCGAGGACCGGGACGAAGAGGCAGGGTTCGATCGCTTCGGAGGTGATGGAGTCTCCTCGTTTGTAGTAGCGGGTGATGATCTGCAAACCTCCCTCGTTGACCGGGGCGAGGAGGATCCCTCCGTCGGCGAGCTGCTCGAAAAGGACGGGGGGAACCTCATCGGCGGTGGCGGAAAAAAGGATCCGCTCGTAGGGGGCATACTCTTTCCAGCCTCGTTGCCCGTCGTCGTAGCGGGTGAAGATGTTGCTCATCCCCAGGCTGCGAAAGCGTTCCCTTGCTTCGCGAAGAAGCGGCTCGATCCGTTCGATGGTAAAGACACGGCGGACGATTTGGGAGAGGATCGCCGCCTGGTAGCCGCTGCCGCAGCCGATCTCCAAGACGCTATCGACCCCGTCGAGCTCCAGATGCTGCGTCATCTTGGCGACGGTCAGGGGAGAAGAGATCCACTGCTGCTCCTGCATGGGAAGGGCATCGAGGGTATAGGAGAGATGACGAAATCCGGCAGGAACGAAAGCTTCGCGATCGACGGCAAGCAGGGCATCGCGTACGTGAGGCTCCAGGGGGAACCTTTTGTCGATCTCCTCCACCATCTTTTGCAGATGCATCCTTTTGACCATATCGCCACCCCTCATGAATCTCATATCCATATTTTTTAATAGGATTTTAGCCTAATTTTGATCTTTGGGGCCTTAAGGCTCGGTGAGATGGGAAGACGAGGAGTATCGTGAACAACTGTTCATGCGTATTTTCATCCGCTTTTTTCTATTTCATCCGGATGCTTCGACGGATTTTTTTGACGAGACTCAGGTCGATCTCTCCCCGGATTACTTCCTGCATATCCTCCAATAGAATGCCGCCGTCGGGCGAGGCGATGAGACTGGATCGAGCCATATCTTCCCGGGCACTGTCGGCGACGAGGACGTAGCACTGATTCATCACCCCCAAAGCTCGGGCCAGGATCTCCAAGTGTCGTTTGCGGGGCAGCCCCCACTGGGCAGGGACGAGGATAATGTCGCACCCTTCGAGCCTCTTCCAGAGATCCTTGAAGCGCAGTTCGAAGCAGATCAGCACTCCGTAGCGCACTCCGCCGAGCTGGAAAGGGACGATCTCCTCTTCGCTCCCCGGGATCAAGTAGCGATCCTCTCCTCCCAGGAGGAAGAGCTTGTGTTTGGCCTGACGGTGCACGACCCGGTGATCGTGGATCACGATCGCTTCGTTGGCGTATCCGCCCTCGCGGTGTGTCAGACGCGTCAGGACGAGGATCTGCTCCCCGACCCGTTCGCAGAGGATTCGCTCCGCCTCCTCCGAGAAGGCGACGGCCTCTTCGAGATGTTCGTAGTCGTAATCGGTCAGACAGACTTCCGGAGCGATGAGGATCCGGGCGTTGCGCTCTCGCTCCAGATGCCGCAGCAGCCGATCCAGATTTCGTCGGTAGGGTGTGCGGTTCTTCATCTGAAGAATCGTACAAGGCAAAGAAGCCGTCATCTGTCTCTCCCTTTCGAAAATTCTTCGGGTTAATCCAAATGCATTATACTACGGAAGCCAAGTCAGGGAGAGATGCATGAATCGTGAAGCCGTAGGAACCTTCCGCCGACTTTTGGAGTCGCTTCATCCCTATCCGAGGATGCAGTTTCTGCTCTTCGCCAAAAACTGGGGAGCGCTCGAAGAGGAGCTGCTCAGATACTGCGAAGCGGAGGATCACTCGATCCTGCTCTATCGACTGGAGGGGTTGCCGGCGGAGGATCTCCCGGAGTCGGAGCGAATCCGCCGGCGCCCCTATCGGATCGATCAACCCCGTTACAATCTGCAAGGCAAGCTCTACAACCACGCCTTCGTCACCGCCCTGCCCCCGGAAGCCCCCGTGGATTTCGCGCGCAAAGTCTATACCGGGATCGTCAATGCCGGGGGGCTCTACCTGCTGCTTGAACGAAAGGATCTCGAAGCCTGGGAAGCTGCATTGACCGAGGCCAACTACGTCGCGACGAGCACGATCGACCTCTCGGGAGATCTTCTCCTACTTCACGGGCGCAAAATGCACGGATGGGGAGGATCGTGAGCGAATGAAATCTTCCAAAAGAGAGGAGCGATCATGGCCAAAGTGAGATTTCGCGACGTCAAGCAGGGAAAAGTGGACATCGAGGCGATCCGACAGGAAAAAAGCTCCCGCAAAAAGGGCTCTCCGCGGCGTCCTGCCACACTGAGAGAGCGCTTCAAGGCCTTCATCACCGACAGTTTCATGCTCCTCATGCCGATCATGTATGTGGTCTTTTACCTCGTCTTCGGAGGGCGGGAGGGCTTCGCGGCGCATAAGCTTCTGGGCTGGCTCTATATCCTGATCCCCTACGTGCTGATTACGAGTCTCTTTCTGGCCAAAAGCGGGCAGACTCCGGGGATGCGTGCGTATGAGATCGCCGTCGTGGAGAAGGGAAGCGATCGCAAACCGAGCTTCGGGGTAGCGTTGCTGCGGCAGATTTTGGGGGTTTGGGACTTTTTTCTCTTCACCTGGATTTTGCAGTTTTTCCGCAAGGACCACCGGACGCTTCATGAGATTCTCAGCGCTACGGAGCTGATCCACCGAGCACCGCAAAAAGGCCCCAAACGGTGAATGCCCTCCCCCGCTCCGCCACGGTGCTGCTGAGCCTTTTTTATCTCAGCTATTTCGCGTTGGTGGGCGTCTACGTCATATTCCTTCCCAAGATGCTGATGCAAAGCGGCTATACGGCAATGCAGGTAGGCGCGGTTTTCGCCGCCGCGCCGTTGATGCGCTTTTTGCTTCCCTTTCTCTTTCGCAAGATCGGGGGCGTAGAGCGCCGGCACTATCTGGGATCGCTGCTGGCGACGCTGGCGGCGGCACTGCTCTTTTTTGCGACTTTTCGAAATTTCACCCTCTTCTTTCTCGTCAACCTGCTCTACGGTGCCGCCATGGGGATCATCCTCCCCTACGTCGATACGATCGCCCTGCACGTGGTGGGACGGGAGCGCTACGGCAGGGTGCGTCTCTGGGGCTCTCTGGGCTTCATGGGGATTGCGCTGTGGCTGGGGAAGGTGCTGCAGACTCCGCTGCAGAGTCTGGCCTATCTGGCTCTGCTGGCCTTCGCGACGCTGCTGAGCGGTTGGTTTCTCGTGCGCTTCGATCTCTCCGAAGAGCGGGAAGAGACCGTTTCTCCGGGAGAGAGGCTCTCGTTGTCGCGCTACTGGGCGTTTTGGGGGAGTGCATTTTTGTTGCAGGTGAGTTTTGGGGGCTTTTACAACTTCTTCACGATCTACGAGACGGCGCACGGGATCTCCCTGGAGATGACCAGCTGGCTCTGGAGCTTCGGCGTACTCTGTGAAATCGCCATGCTCTATTGGCAGGGGCCCCTGCTGCGGCGCAATCTCCTAGGGTTGATCGAATGGGCGCTGGCGACGACGGTGCTGCGCTGGGGGCTGCTGTGGCTCTGGCCCGATTCCCTGCCGGTCGCTTTCGCCGCCCAGTCGCTGCATGCGTTCAACTTCGCCCTCTACTACAGTGCGGCGATCGCCTACGTCTACGACCTCTACCGGGAAAAGAAGCTTGCACAGCAGTTTTTTCTGGGGATCACCTTCGGTCTGGGGGGATCGGTGGGAGCGGTGCTGGCGGGATGGGTTTACGACCTGCGGCCGCAGGATCTTTTTCTTTTCGAAGCCTTCGTCGCCCTGGCGGCCTGGGGGATGATCCGTCTGCACCGAAAGCGAAGGAGGCATCATGAGCAAGCTTGAAGCGGTGATCCTCGCCGGCGGCCGGAGCTCGCGCATGGGCCGGGACAAGGCGCTGCTGCCTTTCGGCGGCTATTCGAGCTTGGCGGAGTATCAGTA
>CAYUXG010000083.1:0-3774 GCA_964448735.1 uncultured Nitratifractor sp.
CGAGCCCTGCCTCTTCTGCCTGGGAGTCTACGGCGGACTGCTGCTCATCGCCCTGACCAGCCGTCCCCGATGGTTTCTCTATGCCCTGCCCGCAATCACCGCAACCTTCTTCGCCCTGGGAGATCTGGCCATCCCCCGCAACGCAGCGCTCATCCAAGGCGACGGCCTCTATCTCATTGCCTCGGAGCACTGCCCCCACTGCAAAAAGGTCAAAGCCTACTTCGCCGAGCACAAGATCGACTATTATGCACTCCCCGTCTCCGACCCCAGCGTCCGGCACCTGGCCAAAGCCCTGGGTATCGAGGAGATTCCAATCCTTATCCGCAGAAAAGGTCTGCACAGTGAAATCCTTGTTGGCGATCGGACGATCATCGACGCTTTTGAAAAAAAAGGCGCAGTGAGCAAGCCTTCATCAGCTCCCATGCCCAGCACCACCGAAGAGCTCTACGGCAACCCCGAAGCCGGCGGCTGCACCCTGAGCCCTGTCATCGAAAATGGCGGCGGCTGCCAGGAGGATCCCGCAACGGAGCTGAAGCTGCGATGATCCGTCAAAAGATCCTCACTCTGCCGCCAATGGAGCGGGGAGTCCACCTGATCACCCCCCAGATCGAAAAGGAGATCAGCACTATCCACCGAGGGCTTGCTCATCTTTTCCTGCGACACACCTCCGCCTCCCTGGCGATCAACGAAAACTACGATCCCCAGGTGCGCCGGGATATCGAGAGTTTTCTGCGCTCTCTGATCCCCGACTGCTGGGAGGGCTTCGGCCATACCCTCGAAGGGTGCGACGATATGCCGGCCCATATGAAAAACATCCTCATCGGCCCCTCTTTGACGATTCCCGTCGCCGAAGGCCGCCTTGCTCTGGGCACCTGGCAGGGGATCTACCTCCTCGAACATCGAAAACATGGAGGAGGTCGGGAGATCCTTCTGACCCTTATGGGGGAGTAGCCGACTTTTACGTAGTAGCGGATCTTCCTCAAGGAGACTTGGAAATTTTCTGTTACAGTGTAAAAAATTATAAAAAAGGAGCAGCATGAATCTCGTCCTCCTCGATGCCGAAACCCTGGGAGAGGATCTCGATCTCAGCCCTTTGAAGGCCTTCGGAAACCTCAAGGTCTATCCCCGTACCGCGCCCGAAGAGACCGCCGAGCGGATCCGCGACGCCGAGATCGTCATCACCAACAAGGTCGTGCTCGACCGGGAGCGGCTGATGATGGCGCCTCGGCTCAAACTCGTCTGCATCGCCGCGACGGGAATGAACAATGTCGATCTCCATGCCGCCCAAGGCATGGGTATCGCCGTCAAAAACGTGGCGGGCTACTCCACCCCCAGCGTGGTACAGCACACCTTCGCCCTGCTTTTTGCTCTGATAGAGCAGCTTGAATATTACGACCGCTTCGTCAAGAGCGGAGCGTGGAGCCGCAGCGGACTCTTTACCCATCTGAGCCGGCCCTTTCACGAGATCGCGGGCAAAGAGTGGGGGATCGTCGGACTGGGCACCATCGGAAGCGAGGTCGCCCGCGTCGCCGAGAGCTTTGGAGCCAGAGTCTCCTACTATGCCACCTCCGGCACGCCCCATAGCGATCGCTGGCCCCACCGGGCGCTCGATGAACTGCTGGAGCGAAGCGAGATCCTCAGCATCCACGCCCCACTGAACGAGCGCACCCGCAACCTCATCGGCGAGAGGGAGCTCAAACTCATGCCGGAGGGGGCCGTACTCCTCAACCTGGGCCGCGGAGGCATCGTGGACGAGGCGGCCCTGGCCGCGGAGCTCGATCGCCGGACACTCTACGCCGGGCTCGACGTCACCGAGCACGAACCTCTGAGCGAAGATTCCCCCCTGCTGCGGCTCAAGCACCCCGAGCGCCTGCTGCTCACTCCCCACATCGCCTGGGCCTCGGTGGAGTCGAGGCAGAGGCTCTTAGAAGGCATCGTTCGAAATATTCGGGAGTATCTCGATGGACGGTAGATCGATTTTTGGCACCTTCGGTGCAGACTCAAGTCGCAAGTCTCAAGTCTCAAGCATTTTAGAGGATGGCGTTGCAAAGCAACGCTTACCGAAATTATTCACTATTCACTCTTCACTCTTCACTAAAAATAGGCTCCCAAGGAGCGTATCGTGACCGATCTCCTTGTCATCGGCTCCGGCGGCGCGGGGCTCAGCGCGGCTCTGGAGGCGGCACGCTCCGGGGCCAAGGTCTGCGTCGTCACCAAAAGCCTGCCCACTCAGGCTCAAACTTGCATGGCCCAGGGAGGGATCAACGCCGCCTTGGGCAATCTGGAACCCGACAGCGTCGAAGAACATGTCGCCGATACCCTGCGCTCGGCCCACGGCCTGGCCGACGAAGCGATGATTCGGCGCTGCTGCGAAGCGGGGCCCGAGACGATCGAGTGGCTCGATAGGCTGCTCACTCCTTTTAGTCGCCTGGAAGGTGCCAAAACGCCTCTGCAGAGCATCGCCCAACGCCGTCTGGGGGGTGCGAGCCATCCCCGGGCCTGCTACGCCCAGGACTATACCGGGCTCAAGATCCTGCAGACCCTGTACGATCGCTGCCTAGAGGCCGGAGTGGAGTTTCGCACCCGTCACTACCTGCTGGATCTCCTCGTGCGAAACGAAACGGTCTCGGGTGCGATATTTTGGGATCAGGATGCCGGGGAAGTCGTCGCACTACACGCCCGCTCGACCCTCCTGGCCACCGGCGGCTTCGGAGCGCTCTATCACGGCTACAGCACCAACGCCGCCGGAGCCACCGGCGACGGGATGGCCGCGCTATTGCGCGCCGGAGGAGTGCTGCGCAACATGGAGTTCGTGCAGTTTCATCCCACGGCCTTGGAGGGCTCGGCGATTCTCATCAGCGAGGGAGCCCGGGGAGCGGGAGCGACGCTCATCGACCAAGCCGGAGAGCGTTTCACCGACGAGCTGGGACCCCGCGACGAGGTGGCCCGGGCGATTTTCGCCAAGATCCGCCAAGGAGAGCGGGTCTATCTGGATCTGCGCCATCTGGGAGAGAAGAGACTCAACGAACTCATGCCCCAGGAGCTGCACCTGGCCAGGCTTCATGCCGGCATCGACCCTCTCAAGGAGCCCCTGCCGATCGCTCCCGCGGCCCATTACAGTATGGGAGGCATCGCCGTGGATCGCGATCTGAGCGCCCTGGGCCTACGAGGTCTCTGGGCCGCCGGGGAGTGTGCCGAAGCGGGCATCCACGGGGCCAATCGCCTGGGGGGCAACTCCCTCCTGGAGATCGTCGCTTTTGGCCGGATCGCCGCAAAAAACGCCCTAAATTCCCCCGTCAACCCCGCAGAACATACCGAAGAGCTCGAATCGGCGAAGCGCCGTATCGACGCACTCCTGCAGCGCAAAGGCAAACTCAGCCCCCACTCCAAGCGCAAAATCCTGGGCAAACGCCTCTACCACGACCTGGGCATCGTTCGGGATCGGGAGCTAATGGAAGATGCCCTGAGCTATCTGGGCGACCTCCAAAGCCGCCTCCCCCAGGTCGCCCCCCAGGACCCCTCCCGCCGGCACAACCAGGCCCTCATAGAGCTGCTGGAGTACGAAAACTCCCTCCTGCTCGCCCGGGCTCTGTGCGAAAGCGCCCTACACCGCCGAGAGAGCCGGGGAGCCCACTGGCGTAGCGATTTCCCTCAAGAAGATCCGGAGTTCGCGCAACCTACGCTTTATTCTTTGGAAAACGGAACACAAAAAAGTGAAGAGTGAAGAACGAAGAGTGAAGAGTGTCGGTTTTTGCCCTGAAACTTACGGTATGA
>CAYUXG010000083.1:3874-5007 GCA_964448735.1 uncultured Nitratifractor sp.
AGGAACTCTCCGATGAAACTCACCATCCGCCGCCATCAAAACGACCGAAGCTACGACGAGACCTTCGACATCGCTTCCCTGAAAGTCACGACGCTTCTAAGCGCACTTTACGAGATCAAAGCCAAGCTCGATGCGACGCTGACCTTCGACGCCGAGTGCCGCAGCGGGGTCTGCGGCGCCTGTGCCGTGCGGGTCAACGGGCGAGAAACCCTCGCCTGCTCCTACCGAGTCGCCGACGGCGACAGAGTCGAAGCCCTAGCCTACCACCCGGTGCTTCGGGATCTGCGGGTGGACAAAAGCCGGGCCCAGGCTACCTTAGAGCGCATCTTACCCCGACCCGAAACTTTGGAAGCCGCGCCGGTCGTCACCCCCGAAGAGGAAGCGCGCTTCCGTATCCAGAGCGACTGTATCCTCTGCGACAGCTGCTACTCCGTCTGCCCGGTCTTCGCCGTCGAGGAGGGCTTCGCGGGCCCCTTCGCTCTGAGCCGGGCCCTTCGCTACGCCGAAGATCCCCGACTCGGCGAGGATTCCAAGGGTTCGATTTTGCAACATATTCAGGAAAAGGGAATCTGGGACTGCACGCTCTGCGGAGAATGCACCGCCGTCTGCCCCCAAGGCCTCGACCCCAAGGGCGACATCATGGAGCTTAGAAGCGCCAGCCTGCGCGCCGGATACAGCGACCCCACCTTCGCCGCCCAGAGCTTCGGAGGACCCGATTTCGGCGGAGGCTTCGGCTTCGATCCCAACGCAGGCTTTTAAGCCCCTTTTAGCGCCCCAGGGCGAAGGCATAGAGGATCTTCTCCTCGGTGCCCAAAAACTCCCGCACCTCATCGTCGTAATAGGCCCCGATCCCGCTGGCACCGATGCCCAGCATCTCGGCGGCGAGATAGAGCCGCTGGCCGATGATCCCCGCCTTTTGATAGAGGGCCTGGTAGTTTTTGCCGCCGGAGCTCATAAAGATCGTCACCGCGCTTTGGCTCCCCAGCGCCTGCTCCAGGCAGAGGTAGCCCGCCCGCTCTGCGAAATCTCCTTCGCGCAGCATCTTGCCGTCACACCAGAGCCCTCTGGACATTCCCTCCACCCGGTTGATCACACAGTACAGCCGCACCGGCTCGTCGCAGTCGGAAGGCACC
>CAYUXG010000084.1:0-4866 GCA_964448735.1 uncultured Nitratifractor sp.
GCCCATGCGATTCGCACCTGCTGGCAGAGTTTCGACAAGGGCGACGAAGGGGGAGAGAAGGATCGTGCACTCATCGACCGGGTGGGCAACAAATACAAGCACGCCTCGACCCTGGAGCATCTGGTGTACACCTTTTACATCCAAGGAGTTAGTCGGGCACTGTTGCAGGAGCTCGCCCGCCATCGCATGGCGAGCCTCAGCGTCAAGAGTACGCGCTACACCCTCAAAGAGCTCAAAGAGATCGAACCCTTCGAGGAAGAGGATTTCGAAGGGGCGTCGCGATTCATCGTCCTGACGCATCATGAAGAGGTCGACCGGGCCTCGATCCGGGCACTGAACAATCTGCAGGAGCTTCTCAAACGGGGAGTGAGCAACGATTACGCCAAATTTGCCCTCCCCGAGTGTTACAAAACCGAACTGACCTGGACGATCAACGCCCGAAGTTTGCAAAATTTCCTGCAGCTACGCAGCAACAAAGCGGCACTTTGGGAGATTCGAAAGCTTGCCTACACCCTCTACGATCGACTGCCCGAGGATCATCGTTATCTTTTCGAAGAGTCGCTCTATCCCGAAGAAGAAGCATGATTAACCTGCATATCGATCCTAACAAAGGATCGAAAAAGATAAAAAAAGGAATCGATTGAAAAAACTTTTTGCAACCATCTTTTTGAGCCTTTTTTTGCTCCATGCCTCCGGGATGAAGCAAAGCGGCCCGTCGGACGAACTCTCCCGACAGATCGTCGGCACGCTCTCCAATCGCTTGACGAGTCCTTACAAAGCGCTCTTGATCAAGCTTTACAAACTCAACAAAAATCGACCCTTCTGGGTGGGAGCTGCAAATGCGGGTCGCTTTTCCCAACTTGTCAAGCTTCTGGAAAACCCGCTTTACAATTACAAAAAGAAGAATTTCAATCTCAAAGAGATCAAAATCCTCTCCTTCGCAATCGACAACGGAGGAATCGATCCATCCTTGATGCCCAAGGCAAAAGCACGTCTTGACGTCATGATGAGCGACGCCTTCGTACGGCTTTTGCATTTCGTCCGTGTCGGAGACGTGGATTGGAATCTGGTCCAGCAAAAACTGCGTATTCTCAAAGAGCGCCAAGATATCCAGGCCGTTTGGGAGATCAAACCCAAAACAATGCCCTCTGCCGCAACCTTGGAAAAAGTGATTCAACTGGGAAATCTCGAAGGATATTTCAAAAGTCAACTTCCTTTGGAGCGACGATACCGCGATCTCATCGTCATGCTCCACAAATACCGGAAAATGCCGCGTTTTCCCAAACTCTACGAGGGAAGAGCGCTCAAAATCGGACGAAGCGACGACCGCATCCCCCAGATCAAACGGATGCTGAAGTTTTTCGGAGACTACCCCAAACGCTTCGACAACGACAGTAGCTTCGACAAACCTTTGGCCCTGGCGGTGCGTTCCTTCCGGGAGCGTTTCAAGCTCCCCCCCGGCGAAATCATCGACAATCAGATGATCCAATACCTCAACACCCCCAAAGAGGAGTACCTCAAAAAGATCTTGGTCAATTTGGACAAGATGAAACTCTATCCCCACCGTTTCGAACCGGAGTATGTGGAGGTCAACGTCCCCGAGTACAAAATGCGTTTCTACCGCAACGGACAAGCGATCTTCTCCAGCGACGTGGTCGTAGGACGCATCGACCGCCCCACTCCCATCTTCGACTCCAAAATGACCTACATGGTCCTCAACCCCACCTGGACCATCCCCGACAATCTGGTCCGACGGGACCTCATCCCCATGCTAAAAAAGAACCCCGACTATCTGGCTCAGCACAACATCCATGTCTATACCAGCTACAAGCCCGACGCTCCCGAGGTGAAGCTCGATTTTGAAAAGCTTTTCAGTTACGAACACGACCGACGCCCCATCCCCTACCGCTTCGTCCAATTCCCCAGCGACAAGAACGCTTTGGGACGGGTGAAGTTCATGTTTCCCAACAAATACTCCGTCTATCTCCACGATACGGACAACAAAAAACTCTTCGGCTACCGCTACCGGGTCTTCAGCTCCGGATGCATGCGGGTGCAAAAGCCCTTCGGTTTCATGGAGATGCTGCTGCGCTATGCGGGACCCGGATACGATCCTCAAAAGATCCAAGAGATTCTCGCCAGCAACAAACCTACCACCATCCGCCTCAAAAAAGCGGTGCCCGTGCATATCGTCTATTTCACCGTGCGGCGTGACGGAAAAAAAGATGACTTCTTCTACGACATTTACCTTCACGACAAGATCATCTGGGAATCGACTCAAGGACATATAAAGCCTACTTTCACCGTCCCAAAAGACCGCCTCAATCCTCTGCGAAAACCTCCCAAAAGGAAGCGAACCTTCCCCTTCTGATCATCACCCTTTTTTCCCTTTCTCCTTTTTTCTCAGCCTCACCCGCTGGGCATGGGTAATGGCGATCGCCATGGCGTCGGTGATATCCAGCGGTTTGATCGGGCGGGAGATTCCAAGAAGCCTTTTGACCATGAAGGCCACCTGCTCCTTGGCCGCCTTTCCGTTGCCGGTGAGCGCCTTTTTGACCTGCAGGGGCGTATATTCGTAAAAGTATCCCACCTCCTGCAGCACCTTCAGACTCAAAGCCCCCCGGAACTGGGCGAGTTTGAGCACCGTCTTGGGGTTGAACGCGTAAAAGATGTCTTCGATCGCCACCTCGTCCACCTGCTGCTGCTTCAAGATCAGATCCAAGCCCTCCGTAAGGTGGACAATCTGCTCCTGGAGCTCTCCGGGAGGGATCTTGAGCAAACCCGCCTCCGCCAAACGCATGGCTCCCCCCTCCACTTCCAATAGACAGTAGCCGAGATTGCGCGTTCCCGGATCGATCCCCAAAATTTTCATTCACCCTCTTTAGACCCTGTGAAAACCTTTATTCACAAGGAGAAATATCCCATATTTTAGCCCATCTAGGATAAAATCCCTAAAACTATTCACATCTGACATGTGAATATCCAATCGAAGGAAAAACCGGCATGAACCTCGGGGAGAAAATTCTGCATCGACTCCGACAGGAGATCACGGAGAAGGAGTACGAGCACTACATCCGAAACCTTAGCTACGATCCGGAGGCTTCCCGCAGCGACCTGGCCCTCTTCTATACCCCCAACATCTATTTGGCCCGCTGGATTCAAACCAATTACGCCGATGCCCTCGCCCATCTCTTCGAAATCGAAACCGGCGTCAAACCGAAGATCGAAATCAACGTCGGGAAAAAGATCCAAAAAAAGGGAAAACGCAGCACTCGGGGAGAAGAAAAGCGCAGCGGCAAAAGCGTCCATCTCAATCCCTCCTTTACCTTCGAAAGTTTCATCGTCGGCAGCTCCAACCAGTTCGCCTACACCACCGCCCGAAGCGTCGCCAAGAAACCGGGGAAGCAATACAACCCCCTTTTCATCTACGGCGGCGTAGGACTGGGAAAAACCCACCTCCTTCAAGCGATCGGCAACGACCGGATCGAAGCGGGCGACACGGTGATCTACACGACGCTGGAGCAGTTCATGAACAAATTCATCTCCCATGTCCGTTCGGGCACGATGGAGCGCTTCCGGGAGCATTTCCGCCAGTGTGATCTGCTCCTCATCGACGACATCCAGTTTCTCAGCCGCAAGGAGCAGACCCAGGAGGAGTTTTTTCACACCTTCAACGAACTGCACAATGCGGGCAAGCAGATCGTCATGACCTCCGATCGGCAACCCAAAAAGATCGCCGGGCTCGTCGACCGGCTGCGAAGCCGCTTCGAATGGGGCCTTATGGCCGATATCCAACCCCCGGAGCTGGAGACCAAAATCGCCATCATCCAGAAAAAATGCGAACTCGACGGCATCCGCCTCGACAAAGAGATCGTCCACTACATCGCCACCCACATGGGCGACAACATCCGCGAAATCGAAGGCACGATCATCAAACTTAACGCCATGAGCACCATGCTCAACCAGCCCATCACCCTCGAATTCGCCAAAAACGCCGTCAAGGACCAGATCAAGGAGAAGCAGGAGAATATCTCCATCGACGACATCGTCAAAATCGTCTCCCAGGAACTCAACGTCAAACCCTCCGACATCAAATCCAAAAAACGGACCCGCAACGTGGTCAACGCCCGACGCATCGTCATCTACCTCGCCCGTAACCTCACCCCCAACTCCATGCCGCAGATCGCCCTCTACTTCGGGATGAAAGACCATACCGCCATCAGCCACGCCATGAAAAAGATCAACGAAATCGTGGAAAACGACGAAAATTTCAAAGTGCTCCTCGAAGAGCTCTCCAACAAGGTCGGCACGGCGACAAAGAAAACTGAATAAAAAAAAGATATAATTTTGAACGTGAAAAAAGGTGAAAAAGAGCCAAAAGAAAAGAAGTCTTCAAGATGCGGTAAAATGGGGATTTGAAGAAGATTTTCACAATTTTTCCGACATCTACTTCTTTTTCTATTCTCTATAAACAAAAGGGGGATTCATGAAAATACGGGCCCATAAACAGATCATCGAATCGATCCTGATCAATCTGCAACCCTTCCTCGAAAAGAAGGATGCCAGCCAGATCACGTCCCACATCTACTTCGAAACCAAAGAGGATCGCTGCATCGTCCGGGCAACCGATTCGGAGATCGGTCTTCAGATCGTCACGGATCAATTCGAAATCGACCACCCCGGCTCTTTCACCGCCAACGGACGAAAACTGCTCGATATCGTCCGGATTCTAAAAGACGATGAAATCATCCTCGAGCTTTTCGACAACAGTCTTCTTATCAAGCAGAAACACTCCAAATTCAAACTTCCCGTCTTCGATCCGGAGAGTTTCCCCCCTTTTCCCTCCGTCGATGAAAAGCCCAAAAT
>CAYUXG010000085.1:0-4865 GCA_964448735.1 uncultured Nitratifractor sp.
GGATTTATCCATGTATGACATCGACGAACTGGAAAGGCAGTGGAAAAGCTATCGCAGGAAGCGAATGCTGCTGCATGGAAGTATCGCCACGGCAATTCTCCTGCTGCTTGCGCTACCGATCCTCTATGTCTCTTTCAAGACGGCGAAGCCCTTCATGGAAGAGACAAAACCTGTTGTATCTCAAAAAACTGGAAAAAGTCGAGAAGCGAATCGATCGGAATCGGTCGGATCACTCCGTAAAAGAGAAGCCTCCGCAGTATTGACTCCCGAAGTTCCGTCAATGCAGGCTCCGGAGTCGGAAAAGAAAAAACCGAAAATGTTGATCACCTTTTCCGATGCTTCTGGAGCAACATCTGGCGCAAGGAGCGGGACGCAGGGTGGAAAGGTGGAGATGGAGATGGTCAAGTCGGCCAACCGCTCCGTCGTCCAGGAGATCGAAAAACGCTTCCCGCTGAGTAGAGATTATGACGACGCCATGTATCTAGCAAAATACTATTATGGAAAAAAGAAGTACAAAAAGGCGGAAAACTGGGCGATGCAAGCCAATACCATCGACAGTAGCAAGCCGGAGAGTTGGATCATTTTCGGAAAATCCAAAGCGAAGATGGGACACCGTAGGGATGCTTTGAAAGTTTTGCAAGCCTATTACGACCGCACGGGAAATAGTGAAGTCAAAATGCTGATCGACAAGATCAGAAAAGGGAAAAAATTCTGATACTTCGCAGGCTTTGGTTATAATCAAGAGAAAGTATCCAAAAAAAGGATAGGAGCGGATTGTATGGTAAAACTGATCGAGCAGATGGTCAGAGATAACATTGTCCAAAAAGAGGACCTTGCCCGTCTGGTCCGCAAACGTCCTCCTCTTAAAATTACGCTGGCCAACATGATGGCGGAAAAGGTCATCGACGAAGAGAGGATTCAGGAGTATGTGGCCAAACTGATTCGCAACGGCGGCTTCAGTATCGAAAAATTGACCGAGCTGGAGCGCGAAGGGGTAGCGATCGAGCCGATCCTTCGCAAAGTGGCCGAAGATCTGCACATCCGCTATGTGGACCTGGACGAGGAAGAGGTGGATATGCAGCTCTTCTCTCGAATTCCTTATGCACAACTGATGCGATACCGTGCCATTCCGGTAGAGGAGAGCGATCTCAATGTTCTGGTAGTTTTCGAAGATCCTTTGGATATGGGTGCGCAGGATGCCGTGCAGAGACTTTTTCCCCGGAAGCCGATTCAAGTGGGCATGTCTCATCCAAAAAAGATCCGGGAATTTCTCCAGCGGATGGAGATTTCCGAGAGCCTGAAAGAGTACATCGATGAAATTCGGAAGGATCTAAAAGAGGGGGGAGCCGAGAAAGAAGAGGGGGAATCTCCGGCGGTCCTGAAATTGATCGATTTGATCTTCAAAAATGCGGTGGTCAACCGGGCGAGCGATATTCATATCGAAGCGACGGAGAAAAACTGTGTCGTTCGGGACCGGATTGACGGAATGCTGCAGCAGAGCTTCATCTTTGACCGGGATATTTTCAATCCGCTAGCTTCCCGGGTCAAACTGATGGCCAATTTGGATATTGCAGAAAAGAGAAAACCTCAGGATGGACGGATCACGACCAAAGTAGCCGGCAGGGAGTTCGACTTCCGGGTTTCCACATTGCCGACTCTTCTGGGGGAATCGATTGTCTTGAGGATTCTGGACAAAAGTAAGGTTCTTGTCAAACTCGAAGATGCAGGGATGAGCGAATTTTGCTACAACCGCTTTACGGAAGCGATTAGAGTTCCCTACGGGATCGTTCTGGTGACCGGACCGACGGGAAGCGGTAAAACGACGACGCTTTACGGAGCGCTCAATGCGATCAAGGATGTGAAGGACAAAATCATCACCGTCGAGGATCCGGTGGAGTATCAGATGGGCGGGATTCAGCAGGTGCAAGTCAATCCTCATGCGGGGTTGACTTTTGCCGCTGCCCTTCGTTCGATCCTGCGCCAGGACCCGGACAAGATCATGATCGGGGAGATTCGTGACACGGAAACGCTTCGCATTGCGATCCAGGCGGCGCTGACGGGGCACCTGGTCCTCTCGACGCTGCACACCAACGATGCGATTAGCGCCGTTACCCGGATTATCGATATGGGGATCGAGAGTTATCTGGTGAGCGGGGCCTTGGTGGCAATTCAGGCACAGCGGCTTGTGCGAAAAATCTGTCCCTATTGCAAAACGACCGAAACCCTGAGCCCTCACATTCTGGAGGAGATCCGACCCTATATCGGAACCGAAAACCCAATTTTCTACCGTGGGGAAGGATGCAAAGAGTGCAATAACACGGGCTATTCCGGTAGGGAAATGATCTCCGAAGTCCTTCCCATCAGCGATACGCTTTCAAGAATGATCGCAGCAAATGCTTCCAAGGAGAAACTGACGGAGCAGGCCATGAAAGAGGGATTCATTACGATGTTTGAAGACGGGGTTAAAAAAGCGCTGGCCGGGGAAACGACGATCGAAGAAATCTTTAGAGTAGCGAGGTTGTAGGGATGTATTACAGGGTCACTCTCCTGGAACGGGGGAAAAGGAGTTCGGAGATCATCGAAGCACCCAACAAGCGTGCGGCGGTGGCAAAAGCCAAACGGGAACATCCCAAAGCGGTGGTCGTGCAGACCGTCGAAACTGCTGCACCGGTGGAAGATCTTCTCAAAAAAGTCGGGAAAGACCTTAAGCGCTTCACGAAACACAAAATCAAAGAGGAGGACAAGATCGCAACCATCCGGCAGATTGCGGTCATGACCGATGCGGGGATTCCGATTCACGATACTCTTGAAGATGTGGCGAACAATACGGCGAACAAGCGTTTACAAGAGATTTATCATACTCTGGCAACTGACATCAATGCGGGCCGGAGCATGTCTCAGGCGATCCAACCTTTTGCCGAAGATTTCGGCCATATCGCCATCGCCATGACCAACCTTGGAGAAAAGACGGGAAATTTCCCGGAATCCTATCACAAATTGGCGGATATCCTGGAGAACATTCGGGACAACAAGGCGAAGTTCAAAAAGGCGTTGCGCTATCCTCTTATTACTTTGACGGCGATGGCGATCGCCTTCGTCATCCTTATCATGCTCGTCGTCCCCAAATTCCGCGCGATCTTTGAAGAGTTTCATGCGGAGCTCCCTTTACCGACGAAGATTCTGCTCTCGATCGAATATGCTTTTAGCCACTATGGCCTCTATCTCCTCATCGGTCTGGTGCTTTTGATCTACAGCATCATCTTTCTCTACAAAAACAACAAGAATTTCAAATACAAGATGGACGAAATTCTGGTTCATCCCCGATTCTATCTCATCAATCGGGTGATCTTCCTCTCCTCGATGTACAACTATACGCTGGTTTTCGGGGAGTTGGTGCGTGCGGGGATTCCCGTCTCCGAAGCGCTCGATACGGCGGTAGATATGGTAGACAACGACTATATCCGAGCCAAACTCGAAACCGTCAATGCCAATATCGGACGGGGAATGAGTCTTACGGAGGCTTTCGAGCAGACGGGGCTTTTTGAAAATATGCTTTTGCAGATGATCAAAGCGGGGGAGGCCAGCGGCCAGTTGGACAAGATGCTGCAGAAAGTCACCGACTATTACAATATGCGATTCCAGGATATCATCGACAACCTTTCGAGCTACATCGAACCGATCATGATGTTCTTTATTGCCGGCTTGGTACTTTTGATGGCTCTTGGAATTTTCCTTCCGATGTGGGATCTCGGACGGGCGGTCAAAAACGGCTAAATCCGTTTCTCTTCTCTCGATAGGAGAGAAAGGTGCTTTTAGAGGAGATGTTTCTTGACGGCTCTTTGAAGATCTTCGGGTGTATCGATACCGAAACTCTCCGTCTCCACCTCTACCATGGCGATGCGGTATCCGTGGGCGAGGATTCGTAACTGCTCGAGCTTCTCGACATGCTCCAGTTCGCTGGGAGCGAGAGAGACATAGCGGGCGAGGGAAGCGACGGTGTATCCGTAGATCCCCAGATGTGCCCGGTAGCGGTCGAAATGGTGATCCCGAGGGTAGGGAACCTTGGCGCGGGAGAAGTAGAGGGCCATCCCCTTTTCATCGGTGACGACTTTGACGAGGTTGGGGTCGTCGGCTTCGGGATTGTCGACGATTTTGTAGGCACTGCATGCCAAAACCTTGGGATCGTCGTTCATGCGGCGGGTCAGTTCGTAAACTTTTTCCACGACCTCTGTTTCGATGAAGGGTTCATCGGCCTGGACATTGAGGATGATCTCTTCCTCGGGCAGATCGAGAATCTGCGCCGCTTCGTAGATTCGTTCCGTTCCCGATGTGTGGGAGGGGGAGGTGAGGACCGATCGGAAGCCGTAGCTCTCGGCCAATTCGGCCACCTCCGGCGCATCGGTGGCGATGAGCACCGTGTCGAGGGACGCGACGGCCTGGGCGGTGCGGATTACCATGGGGATTCCGGCGATCTCCGCCAGGACCTTGCTGGGGAAACGGGTGGAACCTACACGTGCAGGAATGATAATCATCTTCTTTCCTTCCTTATCTTTTCCAACGATCACAGATTATACGGAGCTCCTCTTTAACCCCTGCTGGGATATAATCTGAGCATATTTTATCTGGAAGGATTTGCATGCGTGCACTGTTGAGCGTCAGCGACAAAAAGGGAATCGTCGATTTCGCCCGGGGGCTGGAAGCGTTGGGCTGGGAAATCGTCTCCACGGGAGGAACCTATCGGACACTCTCCGAAGCGGGGGTCAAGGTCACGGAGATCGATGAGGTCACGAAATTTCCCGAGTGTTTCGAAGGGCGGGTCAAAACCCTCAATCCCTACGTCCACGGAGGGATCCTCCACAAACGGG
>CAYUXG010000086.1:0-4863 GCA_964448735.1 uncultured Nitratifractor sp.
CCATCGATGAGCCGCTTTTTTTCCTCTGCACTCAATCGCGCCTCAGGGTGCATCATCGTATAGATCGCCGGAGGCATCTCCCCCTCTTGGAGCTCTTCAGCGGCATCTTTGCCTTTGTTGCGCTTTTGCATTCCCCAGGCCGAGACGTTGAACTTCTCCCGCCCCTCCGCCACGTCGTGGGCGATCAGCCAGGAGACCGGAGCCACCGAAGCGTAGGCGGGCCAGCGGGTTCGATGACTGTGACAGTCGCCGCAGGCGCGGGTGAAGAGCTCCCGAGTCTGGGGGCTGTCCCACTCGGGCTCCGCCAAGACTTCGGGATTGCGGTGATCGTGGCCGTAGGGGATGAATTGGATCGCTCCGAAGAGCAGCAGAGCCGCAAGGCTCCATCGAACGGGTCGGTTCATGGGTTCTTTCCTTTGTGCGAAATGATGCGAAAGGATGCGATCCCAAGATGAAATGACGATGAAGTCTTCAATTTTTTCTCCGCCCTGGGCTTCAGATGCCTGGCTCCCCGGCGGGGAAACGGACTTCCACCGTCGTGCCTTCCCCCGGCGTCGAAACGATCCGCACCGTCGCATCGTGCAACTCGGCCACCCGCTGCACGATAGCCAACCCCAGACCGAAACCCTGGATTTGGCGGCTTCGGGCTTCGTCGGCCCGGTAGAAGCGTTCGGTGATGCGTGCCAGCTTCTCGGGAGCGATGCCGATCCCATGGTCTCGAATCCTCAGCTCCCATCCTCCTCCTTCGGCAGAGAGCTCTACCTCCACTTCCGTGCCCGGGTCGGAGTATTTGATGGCGTTGTCCAGCAAATTGGAGATCAAACGCGAAAGCAGCAGCGGATTGCAGCGAAAGCCGGGGCGCTTGATCTTGCCGCCAGAGCAGTGGAGTGTGATCTGCCGCTCCTGCGCCAGCGTCCGATAGGCGTCGCACTGCTCTGCGAGCAGACATGCCGGGTCACAGGGCTCGAAACTCTCGTAGACCGATTCCCGGGTATAGCGGCTCAGCAGCAACAAGCCCTCGGTCAACCGCTCCATCCCCTCCAGCTCTTTTTGCACTCTCTGCAGTGCTTCGCGCAGTGCATCGGCACTACGCTGGCGGCGCAGCGCCAGTTCGATCTCTCCGCGCATCGCCGTCAGGGGAGTGCGCAATTCATGTGCCAAGTCGGCGTTGAAACGCTCCAGGGTCTCCACCCCCTCCCTCAGACGCAGGATCATGGCGTTGTAGGCTTCGGTCAAATCCCGGATCTCGTCGTCGCGCTCCGGCGGAGCGATGGTTTGGGAGAAGTGCTCTACGCTGACTCGGTCGATGGAGCTCTTGAGCCTTCGCAGCGGCTCAAGAATCCGGTCGATCAGCCGCCATGCCGCCAGAAGCAGCAGTAAAAGCAGCACCGGCAGAACCATCCCCAAAACCTTCATCAATTCCCGGGTGTCGTTGGGGATGCCCCGCTTCTGCAGCACCACGGCACCGGAGAAGGGACGCTTGAAACGCTCCCAGTAGCATGCATCGAGGTGCATGCTCCCCGCAAGGAGAAACTCTTCGCCGCTTCGCTCCAGAGGCCGGCAGAGCGTGGGATCGTAGTGACGCGTCCGGGCGACGATGTGCCCCTGACGGATCAGCGCCGCATCGGTATGCGGTGGAAGATGAATCTTCAGGATTCCCTCATGGATACTCAGATTCTTCTGCGCCAGAATCCGCCCTTCCGCCTCCAGGGCCGTCTCCCGGATCTGGGCCAGGACCTTGTGGCGAAGGTTGCTGGAGCTGTAGAGATAGAGCAAAGCCGCAAATGCCAGAAGCAGTCCCCCCAGCACCCCGCCGAACCAGAGCAGCAGCCGGACTTTGAGCCGCTCAGGCCTCCAGGACATAGCCCAACCCCCGGTTCGTGCGGATGCGCTCTTTGCCGATCTTGCGCCGCAGATTGTAGATCGTCACTTCGATCACGTTGCTCTGGAGAAACTCTTCGCCGCTCCAAAGCTGCTCCTCGATCATGCTTTTGGAGACGGGCGTATTTTTGTGCTTCATGAGAAAGAGCAGCAGCTCGTACTCTTTGCGCTGCAGTGCTACCTCCCTACCGGAGAGATGAACGCTGCGCCGCCCCAGATCCAGAGTCAAATCTCCCGCTTCAAGGAGGTTGCTCCCCGATCCGAGGCTGCGCCGATAGAGCGCTTCCAGACGTGCCAGCAGCTCGTCGATGCTGAAGGGTTTGACCAGATAATCGTCGGCTCCCCCGCGAAATCCCGTCAGCTTGTCGTCGATCTCTCCCCGGGCCGTCAGCAGCAGCACCGGCGTGTCGATCTTCCGCCGCCGGGCCCTCTCCAGCAGTTCCACGCCGCTGAGCCCCGGCAACATCCAATCCAGCACCACTGCATCGAAGACCCCCGTCTCCAGAAGATAAAGGCCCTCTTCTCCGTCGGCGGCACTCTCAAAGGAGTGCCCTTCCTCTTCGAAAATCCGCTCCAGCAGGGATCGAATCGCCGGGTCGTCTTCGATGATCAAAAGTTTCATCATGCTCCTTTTTCGGGAGTGAAAGTTGGAAGTTGCGCCTCTTTCCCGGGATGGTCGGACAAAGAAGATTATACAGCAGCACTCAAGAGCAAAAGCGGCAACTCCGCCGGCGCCTTGTAGCGCCGATGGATTCCCCAAGTCCCTACGCCGCGGCTGACGTAGATCGCCGTCTCCTTCCGGCGGTGTGCTCCGTCCAGAAAAGGCTGGCTCAGGCGCACCAGCCAATGAAAGGGCCAGATCTGGCCGCCGTGGGTATGACCGCAGAGAAAAAGCGCGCTTTCGGCCTGCAGCGCCAGGCGGTAATCCTTGGGCTGATGCGCCAGGAAGATCAGCGGAGTCTCCTCCGTAGCCAGAGCCCTCAGCCACTCCCTCCGATCCCGGCGGCCCTTCAGAACCCTCCCGAAACGATCGGGGACTCCCGCCAGTCGCAGGGAGATCCCCCGAAACTCCACAGCGACGCTGCTATCCTCCAAACAGCCGACTCCTGCACGCTCCAGGATCTCCCGCAGGGGATCGAGCCCGTAGAAGTGGTCGTGGTTGCCGCTGACGAACCAGGCAGGGATCCGCAACTGCGAAAAGAGCTCCAGCAGCGGGCGAATCCGACGCACCGGCGCATCGATCAGATCGCCGGTGATGGCGACGAAATCGGCGCCGGAGGCATTGATCCGCGTAATGAGTCGTTTCAGATCCCCCGCCTGGGCCGGAGTTCGCAGATGCAGATCGCTCAAGTGCAGGATCTTCAGCCCCTCCAGCCGAGGATCCGCTACGGCAATCTCGACGACGCCAGGATGCAGATCGGCCCAGGACATCGCTTCCCCTACTTGGCGCGCATCTTCAACCGTACGCTCAGGTCCACCGCATCCCGTACAGTGAGGAAGAGAAGTTTGGGAGGCTTGATGCCGTAATCGCTCATCTTGATGCGGAACTTTCCGTTGAGCACCCAAAGAGAGCCTTTGCGGCGGATCGTCGCGGGCACCGTGACGGATCGGCTTACTCCGTGAAGGGTCAGGATTCCCTTCAGCCGGTAGCTACTGCCGCTCTTTTCTACACTGCGGATACGGTAGCGGATCTTGGAGTACTTGGAAACCTCCATCGCCTCGTACATATGCTCGTCGCGCTTTCGGTTGTCCGAACGAAGATCCTTGGCCCGGACCCAGATCGTCCCTCGCAGCGTCGCCGGGTCCCCCGCAGCGCTCAGCGACGCGTGTAGGCGACTGGTCCCCGGATCGATACTCGAGTCCCCCAGGACCTGGGTATGGGCCAAAATAGCCCCCTGCTCCAGCGAGAGCGTGCCGGCCCCCAGCAGGGAAATGGCAGAGAGAAAAAGAACGAAAATAGAAGAACGGATCATCGGAGCTCCTTGAAGTTTTTCAGAGTGTAGGGCAGGAAGATGAAGTGAAGATGAAACCAGAAGGCGAATCGCTCCAAAGAGCAGAGCGCCCAGGGGCAGGATCCAGAGCAGATCGGCCAGAGCGATTCCCAGCCCCATGCCCGAAGCCCCCCATCCGATGGCCGCCATCGCCGTTGCGATGCGACGGGGATCGCTCTCCAGACGAAGTCGCCGCAAAATCGTCACATTGTAGTAAGAGATGACGAAGGGATAGACAATCGCCAGGATCACGCTTTGATTGCCGAAATAAGCCAGATAGGCAAGCGCGAAGCCCACCGCGATCACCCGGGAACTTCCTCGAAAATCGAGAGGTCGCCAAAAGGCCCAGGCAACGCCGATCAAGTGAAAGAGTGCGATCAGAGGGATCGTCTGTCCCTCCCTCCAGATCGCCATCGACGGATCCCGCGAAAGCGTCTCGAAAAGTGCCGAATCGCCCAAAACCCAGAGCAGCATCATCCCCAGCTCCCCCCATGACAAGGGAAGCGTCGGGATCTTTTTGGCCTTCCGGCTCATTGCCCCCACGGCAGCCAATGCCGCCAGGCTCAGTCCCAGTGCCAGCGCCCCCCGGCCTGCAGGGTCCGTAGCAAAAAGCAGCGTTCCGCCCAGATAGGCAATCGCCAGAGCCCAGCCCAGACTCGCGGGACCGCCTCGGCGCAGCAGCAGGATCATCAGCGGCGCCATTCCCCCCACGGCGATGCCCAGAAACAGAAGCGTCGCCGCAGAATAGTCGGGGTACGCGAGACTCAGCAGAGCCTGCAGACCGAGAAAGAGCACAAGGCGGCTGCGCAGCGAAAAGGGCAGTCTCACCCCGAGCACCGTCCCGAGAAGGCCTCCCAGAGGCAGCCAAAAGATCGTCGAGAGGTCGGAGTGAAAGACTTCCACGACCCCGGTCTGGGCGATCAAGAGATAGTAGAGCAGTTCCGCTCCCATCAGGATCACGATCGAAAGTGTAGGCATAGGAACTCCTTTC
>CAYUXG010000087.1:0-4856 GCA_964448735.1 uncultured Nitratifractor sp.
GCGGCGGCACTCCTGATGACGGCGTGTAACAGTACTGATGCCGATACGCCCGTTACCGATGCGCCCGTGGTAAACAAAACCGACACTTTTGCCAAACGTGACACTTCGATCGCCTATCCGACGACCGACGGGGAGAAGCGATCCATTCGCGTCGCTAAAAAAATTGCTTTGAATTTCAGCGATGACAAGACAAGAGAAACACGACAACAAGAGGAGGAGAAAAGCATTTATCCTCTAAGTTATGAAACGATTCTTCGTACCGGGGCTCAGCTCGGAGGAGAGACCTTCGGGCTTCTCAAAGACGAAAATGATCAGCCATTGACGGAAGAGGACGGCAGCCCCTATATCTGCAACGGGCAATTCGGAGGTAGCGGTCCGGACCATACCGAATTTATCGAGCAAAACGGGTCACTCTTTATGCTGACGCAGTTTGAGTGCGAAGTGGGTGCGATCTACCTGGCAAAACTTCATCAAGATCCCGAAACGGGGAAACTGAGCGCGAGCGATTTGAAATTCGTCAGCCAAAAAGATTATCATGGCGGATACGTGCATTGTGCCGGAATGAAAACGCCTTGGAACAGTTTCCTCGGTAGTGAAGAGTATGAACCCAACGCCAGAGATTTGAACGAAACGACCGGCAGCATCAATAAATATTACGATCAGATCGCTCCCTATTTCGGCGGGGATTTGACCAAAGCCAACCCTTACTTCTACGGATACATCACCGAGGTGAAGATCGAAAACGCCGAGGGTGATACCGACTATACCAAACATTACAGTATGGGGCGTTTTAGCCATGAACTCGCTTACGTCATGCCCGATCAAAAGACGGTCTATCTCGCCGACGACGGCACCAATTGCGTCTTTTTCATGTATATCGCCGATCATGCCGGTGATTTGAGCGCCGGGTCCCTCTATGCGGCCAAATGGAACCAGACGAGCGACGCAAACGGCGGCGCGGCCGATTTGGATTGGATCAAGCTCGGCCATGCGACGGACGATGAAATCAAAAAGATCGTCGATAGCAAGCCCACGTTTGGCGACATCTTCGAGACGGCCGAGATGAGCGAAGACGGAACCTGCCCGGCCGGGTTTACCGCCGTCAACACTACCGGAGGGGCCGAATGTCTGAAGGTCAAAGAGGGACAAGAAAAAGCTGCCGCCTTTTTGGAATCGAGACGTTATGCGGCGATGCTGGGTGCGACGAGCGAATTTAGGAAAATGGAAGGCATCACCTACGATCCCGATGCCAAACGCCTCTACATGAGCATCAGCCAGATCGCCAAAGGGATGGAAGATTTCAAAAAATACGGCAAGCCTAAAGATCATTACGACAAAGGAGGGCACAACGATATTCGCCTGCCTTACAACAAGTGTGGCGGCGTCTATGCACTCGATATCGACCCGACCAAAAAAGACAAAAACGGCAGCGAGTTGAGCGCTTATGCCGTCAAAAATATGCATGCGCTCATCACGGGCATTCCGAAGAGCTACGATGAAAATTCCACTTACGCCGACAACAGTTGCGACATCAACGGTATCGCCAATCCCGACAACATCAGTTATCTCGCCGGCAGCCATACGCTTCTCATCGGTGAAGATACCGATGCGCATCAAAACGACCTGATTTGGGCTTTCGATACCGAAGAGAGCAAACTTCAAGATCGTGTCGCTTCCACGCCGTACGGATCCGAAACCACGTCGGTC
This sequence comes from uncultured Nitratifractor sp., assembly GCA_964448735.1. GTDB lineage: Bacteria > Campylobacterota > Campylobacteria > Campylobacterales > Sulfurovaceae > Nitratifractor. Next base: position 1,708 of record CAYUXG010000087.1, read on the forward strand.
ATGTGGCAACCCAATATCAACGGGTTTACCTATATCAATTTCGTCACGCAGCATCCTTACGGTGAATCGGATCGAGATAAAGTCAAAGATCCCAGCGATGTTCAATCCTATGTCGGTTATATGCAAGTAGGCGACAAAAAGACCGATCTTCCTTCCAAGGTACTTACCGAAAGCGACGCCGTTTTCGATACGCCGCTTAAAAGCGTCACGTTCGACAACGGCAAAACGATGAATTTTACGATCGGTTACGGTTCGAGCGCTTACCACGCCAAAAACGATGCTCCCGATATCTTTTATACGATGAGCGATCGCGGCGTGAATATCGATTGTAAAGACGATGAGGAGATTCTCGGGAAAGATTATTGCAAAAAGGGAAAAATCTTCGCCGTCAAAGAGTTCGGTCCGCATATCTTTCAAATCTCTTTCGATACGCTTTCGCCCTCCAACAAAGTCCGGGTCTTGAAAAGTATCGCGCTCAAAGATCGCGACGGTCATCCCATTAGCGGTATCTCCAATACAAAATACGACGATACTCCATACGATATCGACGGCCACAAGCTTCCTTATGACCCCAGCGGTCTGGATACCGAGGCGATGGTACGCACGAGCGACGGAGATTTCTGGGTCGCGGAAGAGTACTCTCCCAGTATCGTCCATACCGATCCCGATGGAAAAATTCTCGTCCGCTACGTACCCTCCGGTTTCGAAGGAAACTTGACAGAAGCCCATTACGACGTCCAAGGGAAACTGCCCGCCATTCTGGTCAAGCGTCATGCCAATCGCGGCATCGAATCGATCGCTTTGAGCCCGGACGAGCAATATCTATACTTCGCGATGCAAAGCCCGCTGGAGAACCCCGACAAAGATACTTACAAACATTCACGTTTCGTGCGACTGTTCAAAATGTCCATGAGCAACCCCGAAGATATCGAAGAGTTCGTCTACAAAATCGATACGCCCGATACCTTCACGCTCGATGACACGAAGAAACAGAACAAAGTCAAAGTCAGTGAAATGCGCTGCATCGGCGACGATAAACTCTTGGTCCTCGAGCGTGTCAGCAAAACGACCAAAATCTACGAAGTCGACCTCGCCAAGGCTACGCCTCTGGATCACCGGTGGGACGACGTGAAAACTTCTCCCACGCTGGAGGAGCTTGGACTCAAAGGAGCGGACGATTCCGACGTTCAAGCCTCCATCCTTCCTAAAAAGCTTGTCTTCAATTCGGCCGATTGGCCCGGCCGTTTCGTCTCCAAGATCGAAGGAATCGGCGTGGTCGGGGATAAACTCTTCTTGATCAACGACAACGATTTCGGCATCGAAGGGGACAAAACGCATGTTCATACCGTCACGTTCGAAAAGTAAAAGTTTTTCGCTTTTGCTTCTGACCGCCGCATTGGCCGGATGCGACGGCTCATCTTCAAAAACTTCTACGGATACGACCCGAGGGTACGATATTCGCAGCTCCGTCGTGCGACATCCGAGCGCTTACATCCCTTCTATGTGCTATACCAAGACCAAAGATACGCAAGACCGGGCCCACAACCCCTGCTATGCTTGTCATAACCGCAACATTCCGCCCAACTACGTCATGGAAGACGAGCAGCTGCAAGCCGCTTACGACTTTCCGGCGCCGGCACTGAAAAACCCTTTTTCCAATCTTTTCAAAGATTTTAGCCAAGACATAGCGCACATTTCGGACAGAGAGATCATCGAATACGTCGATCGCAGCAACTATTTCGATACAAAGGGCGAAATCGTCTTGGCGAAGAAGTTGCGTCATCTCTCCGAGGATTGGGATCTTGACGGCGACGGAAAGTGGTCAGGATTTGTTCCCGATTGTTACTATCGCTTCGATCGAAAGGGTTTCGATCGCGATCCCAAAGGCACTCCCACCGGCTGGGTCGCTTTTGCCTATGCACCCTTTCTCGGCACCTTTTGGCCCACCAACGGCTCGACCGACGATGTTTTGATCCGATTGCCCCAAGCGTTTCGAAGCGCGGAGGATAGCGATGAATTCAACGCCACGATCTATCGGGTCAATCTAGCCATCGTCGAAGCGCTCGTCAAACGACGATCGATTGCGATCGACGCAGTGGACGAAAAGAGGCTCGGCGTCGATTTGGACAAAGACGGCGTTTTGGATACGGCGACGCAGATCACTTTCGACTGGGCGCCCAAAGAGGGGCGCACGATGTCCTACGTCGGAAAGGCTCGCCAATGGCTAAAAGAGGGAAAAGTTCACTTGGCGGCCGGTTTGTTTCCCGAGGGAACGGAGTTTTTGCACTCGGTGCGATATATCCGGAGCGATCGCGACGGACAGATCGCTTTGGCTCCTCGGATGAAAGAGCTTCGCTATGCCAAAAAAGTCGCGTGGCTGAGCTATGCCGATTTGAAAAACAAGGGGCTTTCGGATCTGCGAGAGCAGGATACCGACCCCGATCGTCTCGAAACCTTCCGGGGGAATATGGAACGAGGTCTGGGCAATGGGTTGGGGTGGATCTATCAAGGCTTCATCGAGGATGCCGAGGGAGAGCTCCGCCCCCAAAGCTACGAAGAGACCCTCAACTGTATGGGATGCCATAGCGGCCACACGGCCATCACCGATTCGATCTTCTCCTTTCCGAGAAAACTCGACGGTTGGCGGTACGGCTGGTACCATTGGAGTCAAAAAGATCTCAAAGGCACGCCCGAACCGCGCTATCGCGACGGGACTTGGGAGTATACGAACTATTTGCGTCTCAACGGGGCAGGGGACGAGTTTCGTGCCAACGAGGAGGTCAAACGGCGCTTTTTCACCTCCACGAACGAGCTCAACCAATCGGCGATCGAGCGCCTGCACGAAGATGTAACGACGCTGCTCTATCCCTCACACCAACGAGCGCTCAAACTCGACAAAGCCTACCGGGCACTGGTCAAGACACAACGATTTATCGAGGGGCGCGCCGCGCATATCGAGCCGCTCGATCGCACGGTTCATCGAGAGGTTGAGGAGGGAGAGCCAACGGGCAACGAGATCTATCTCTTGCCGAATTGATTTTCAACTCTTGCGCTTGATCCGCACCCTTTTGGGGTCGAAAAGCGCGATGGCTTCTTTGATCATCGGCTCTTCCAGGAGGGAGGAGGGGTCCTTCTCTTTGGAGGCTTCG
>CAYUXG010000088.1:0-2704 GCA_964448735.1 uncultured Nitratifractor sp.
AGGCGCAGACGGGCGCGCTCGCCGCTTGCGGGGTCGAGGTAGAGTGCTTCGGAGGCGGGAGGTCGCTCCTCCTGCCGTGCCCGAAGGCGCAGGTAGTAGATCTCGTGTCGTTCGGCCAGAGGGCTCAGCTCGGGCAGGGCGAATCCGTCGTCGAGGATCAGGATCAGGCTGCGACGCTTCAGCCGGGAGATCAGCTGGGTCGTGAGTTTGTCGGGGCTGCTGCGGTGCGAGGCGAGCGGGAGGGTGCGGAGGGTTTCGTAGATCTGCCTGGCGGCGAAACGGGAAGCTGAGGGAGTGAACCATCGGGGATCGTCGTCGCGGTGGCAGAGCAGGCGGGGAGCGTCGCCGGAAGCGGCGGCGAGATAGGCCAGGGAAGTGAGGATCTCCGCGGCGGCGGCGTGTTTGGAGAGGGGTTCGCCCGCGAGCATCCCCCCGTGCGCTGCATAGACCAGCAGGACCTCCAGACGGCGGCGCTCGGCGTAGCGGTTGACGGCGGGGCGGCGGGTGCGGGCGGTGGCGCGCCAATTGAGATGGCGCACGTCGTCGCCGCTTTGGTATTCGCGGATCTCGAGAAACTCCAACCCCTCCCCGGAGAAGGGGGAGTCGTGTTCGCCGCTGAGCAGGGAGTAGAGTCCCCGTTTCGTGCGGAGGATGATGTCGTCGTAGCGGGGGAAGATCATGGAACGGGGGTCTGCTCCAAAATCCTGCGCAGGATTTCGTCGGCGTCGATCTTTTCGGCGGAAGCGCGGTAGCTGGGCAGGATGCGGTGGCGCAAGACGGGATAGGCGGCGCGGGCGATGTCGGCGGGAGTGACGAAATCCCTTCCGGCCAGCCATGCGTATCCGCGGGAAGCCCGGTAGAGTTCGATGCTTCCTCTCGGGCCGGCGCCGTAGTCGATGAGCTCGGCCAACTCCCCGAGGCCGTGGGCTTGGGGTTCCCTGGTGGCGAAGACGATGCCGAGGAGATACTCCAAGAGCGCGTCGTCCATATGCACGGCGTCGATCTGCTTTTGAAGCAGATCGAACTCTTCGGGGCCGACGAGGGTGCGCAGCTCAGGCATCTCTTTGCGGGCGGCACGCAGGACGATCTCCTTTTCCTCTTCGTGGCGGTTGTAGCCGACGCGGACTTTCATCATGAAGCGGTCGAGGGAGGCTTCAGGGAGCTCGTAGGTGCCCTCCTGCTCCAAAGGGTTGGCCGTGGCCAGGACCATGAAGGGACGGGGGAGGGGATGGCTCTCTTCGCCGATGGTCACCTGCCGCTCCGCCATCGCTTCGAGCAGAGCGGATTGGACCTTGGCCCCGGCGCGGTTGATCTCGTCGGCGAGTAGGAGCTGGGTAAAGATCGGCCCTTTGCGGATGCGGAAATCGTGATGCTCCAGATCGAGCACTTCGCTGCCGGTGATGTCGGCCGGGAGGAGGTCGGGGGTGAATTGAATGCGCCGAAATTCGAAACCGAGCACCTGTGAGAGCGCTTTGACCGCCGTGGTCTTGGCGACGCCGGGAACCCCCTCGACATAGAGATGCCCGCCGCCGAAGAGGGCGACGAGCATGGCGTCGATGAGCTCTTCGTGGCCGACGACGACTTTGTGGATCTCTTCTCTGATCTCCTGGATCACGGCAATACCTTCAAAAAAAGTGATCTTTGATTATATCGTAAGATGATTTTTTGGAGTCGAACCCTTTAAGCCCATTCGTGCTACCCTATCTTTTCGAATGTGGAAAAACAGGATCGCCAGGGAGAAATATGTCCATCGAAAAATTGGAAAAGATCGAAACGGCCGGATTCATTCTCAAGCCTGAAGCACCGGAGATCAAAGAGACTTATGAGAAAGTTCGGGATCAGTTCGAGGCGCGCGGGCTGAGAGTCTTGCTGGCGGAGCGTTCGGCGGCGATGATCGGGGAAAAGGGGCTGCCCTTCGAGAAGATTTGTGAAGAGAGCGACTTCCTCGTCTCCCTGGGAGGGGACGGAACGCTGCTCTCGCTGGTGCGCCGCAGCTATCGCTGGCACAAGCCGGTGCTGGGGATCAACGCGGGGAATCTTGGCTTTCTGGCGGATGTGAAGATCGAGGACGTCTCGGAGTTTCTCGACCAACTCTTCAGCGGAGAGTACCGCATCGACCAGCGGCTCATGATCGCCGGGCATATCCGCCGTACTTCGGGGACGAAGGTGGAATTTTTCGCCCTCAACGACGTGGTGATCTCCAGCCCCATCCCCTCCAAGATGGTCATCATCAACGCCGCCATCGAAGGGGAACGCTTCAACACGTACCGCGGCGACGGACTCATCATCTCCACCCCGACGGGCTCGACCGCCTACAACCTGGCCGCGGGAGGCCCCGTGGTCTATCCTCTGACCAAAGCCTTCATCGTCACCCCCGTACTGGCTCACTCCCTGACCAACCAACGTCCTCTGGTGGTTCCGGCGGATTTTCATATCGAATTGGATGCAGAGCATTATCAGGCGATCGCCACGGTCGACGGGCAGGAGCGTTACAGCCTCGAAGAGGGCGACGTGATCTGCATCAGCAGCGCCGAGCAGGGGGCCCTGCTGCTGCACCGAAAAGAGCGCAACTACTTCGCCGTGCTGCGAGAGAAACTTCACTGGGGGGATCGGAGTTGGTGAGAGGATTGAAGTCGATCGTCGATGGTCGATGGTCGATGGTGTATTGGGTGAGAAGGTTCGAGGGTGAGAAGGTGGGAAGGTT
>CAYUXG010000088.1:2804-4846 GCA_964448735.1 uncultured Nitratifractor sp.
TTGCGATGATTGAACGGCTCTATCTCAAAGATCTGCTCGGTTTCGAAACGCTGGAGTTGGAGTTTTCTCCGGGATTGGTGGTCTTCACCGGGCCCAGCGGGGCGGGCAAATCGGTCCTCATGCAGGCGATCCTGGCCGATCTGGGGATCGCTCAGGCCCAGGCGAGGCTCTGCGAAATCGAGATCGCCAAACCTTCGGGGCTCGATAGCGAAGCTTACGAAATGGAGGATCGCGTCGCGATCAAGGCGATCCGCAAAGAGAGGGTCGCCTACTATCTCGACGGTCAGAAAATCTCCCGCAAGGGGCTCAAGGAGCTTTTCGCCCCCTATGTGCGCTACCTGAGCGTGCGGGATCGGGGAGGTTTTGAGAGTACGGCGCTGCTGGAGATGCTCGATCGCTCCCGCTCCGTCCGCCAGAAGAGCTTTCGCAAACTGCTGCGGGAGTACCGCAAGCGCTATACGCTTTATCGGCAGAAGCAGACTCAATTGGAGGAGATTCTCGCCGGGGAGCGGGAGCGTGCGGAGCGCATCGAGTTTGCCCGCTACGAGATCGAGAAGATCGCCTCCATCGATCCGAAGGAGGGGGAGTATGAGGAGCTGCTGCAGATCAAGCAGCGTCTCAGTCGCCTGGATAAGATCGAAGAGGCGATGGAGCGGGCCTCGGGGATCTTCGATCTGGAAGAGAGCGTGCAGGAGGTCTTTCGGCTGCTGGAGCGGGAAGCTTCCTACTTCAGCGACGCGATGAACCAGCTTCGCGCCGATTTCGATGCGGCGAGGAGCCTGGCGGAAGATCTCTCGGAGGTGGAGATTGAAGGTGTGCTCGACCGCTTGGAGAAGCTCTCCGGGCTCATCGCCCGCTACGGTTCGATCGGCGAAGCCCTGGAGTACAAGGCGGCCAAGGAGAAGGAGTTGGAGTCGCTGGAGCACTCGGAGCGCAATCTGGACGCTCTGAGGGAGTATCTGGCGCTGGAGGGCAAGGAGCTTGCGATCCTGGCCGAGCGGATCTCCGAGGCGCGCAGAGAGGAGGCCGGGGAGGTGGAGCAACGTCTGCGCCCCTACCTGGAACGGCTCAAGCTGCCTCCCGTGGCGCTGCGTCTGGAGCCCGGCGAGCTCGGCGAGAGCGGGAGCGACCGGGCGAGCCTGGAGATGGAGGGTTCGAGCGCGGCGACGCTCAGCGGCGGGGAGTTCAACCGCCTGCGTCTGGCCCTGATGAGCGTGACGATGGAGGGCAATCGCCGGGGTGAGGGGGTGATCTTCCTCGACGAAATCGACGCCAACGTCAGCGGCGACGAATCGATCGCCATCGCGGAGATGATCGCCGAACTCTCCCGGGTGTATCAGATCTTCGCCATCAGCCACCAACCCCACCTCAGTGCCCGGGCCGACCGGCATATCCTGGTGCGAAAAAGCGGCGGCAAAAGCGTGGCCGAGGTGCTGGAGGAGGAGGGGCGCATCCGGGAGATCGCCCGGATCGTCAGCGGCGAATCCCCCGACGAAGAGGCAAGCGCCTTTGCTGGCAAGCTTCGCCGCCAGTCGATCGAAGCGACGAAAGGAAAGGCATGATTTCTCTGGAGATTCCCGGATACGGCTCTTTGGAATTGGAGCATTTGGTATTGGACTACAACGGCACTTTGGCACGAGACGGCGTTTTGCTGCCCGGAGTCGCCGAGTCGCTGCAAAAGCTCGCGCGCGAGCTTGCCGTGCACGTGGTGACGGCCGATACCTTCGGAAGCGTGGCGCAGCAGCTATCGGGGCTCGATCTGCAGATCGAGATCCTGCGTAGCGGCGATCATACGGCGGAGAAACGTGCCCTCGTCGAGCAGCTCGGCTCAAGCCGATGCGCCGCCGTGGGCAACGGCAACAACGACCGGGCCATGCTCTCCGCCGCCGCACTGGGGATCGTCGTAAGCGGATCGGAGGGGTGCAGCATCCAGACGCTGGGCGCAGCCGATCTGCTCTGCCTCTCGATCGACGAGGCACTGGGGCTTTTGGCGCATCCCAAACGGCTCGTGGCGACCCTGCGACGATAGGAATTGTATAATC
>CAYUXG010000089.1:0-4840 GCA_964448735.1 uncultured Nitratifractor sp.
AGATCAGAGTTTGCCGTCGAGATGGTCGGCGAGGCGCTGGAGCTTGGTTTTGTAGGCTTCCAGGTCGAACTCTTTGACGCGGGCGACTCCGTCTTCGACGGCGGCCTGGGCGACGGCGCTGGCGACGTAGACCAGGACCCGGCGGTCGAAGGGGGAGGGGATGATGTAGTCGGGGCCGAACTCCATCGTCTCACGGCCGTGGGCCGCTTTGACATGCTCGGGTACGGGCTCTTTGGCCAGGGCGGCCAGGGCGCGGGAAGCGGCCATCTTCATATTTTCGGTGATCTTCGTCGCGCGCACGTCAAGCGCACCGCGGAAGATCTGGGGGAAGCCCAGGACGTTGTTGACCTGGTTGGGGAAGTCGCTGCGTCCGGTGCCGATGATGACGTCGGGGCGCGCCTCTTTGGCCAGGGGAGGCATGATCTCGGGCGTGGGGTTGGCGCAGGCGAAGATGATGGGGGACTCTTCGCTCATGGTCTTGACCCACTCGGGCTTGATCAGGTCGGGGCCGGAGAGGCCCAGGACCATGTCGGCGCCCTTCATGGCATCTTCGAGGGTGCGGTCTTCGGTCTCGAAGGCGAACTGCTGCTTGTATTTGTTCAGGTCGCTGCGGCCGGAGTGAATGACCCCTTTGGAGTCGAGCATGGTGATGTTTTTGACTCCCAGCTGCTTGTACATATTCGCACAGGCGATTCCCGAGGCTCCGGCGCCGATGACGACCACTTTGAGATCCTCGACGGGCTTTCCGGTCATATCGAGGACGTTGATGAGGCCGGCGGTGGTGATGACGGCGGTACCGTGCTGATCGTCGTGGAAGACGGGGACGTTGCAGATCTCTTTGAGGCGCTCTTCGATCTCGAAGCAGCGGGGCGCGGAGATATCTTCGAGGTTGATGCCGCCGAAGCTATCGGCGATGCGGGCGACGGTTTCGACGATCTCGTCGGTGTCTTTGGTGTTGAGTTCGATATCGACGGCATCCACGTTGGCGAAGGTCTTAAACAGAACCCCTTTGCCCTCCATGACGGGCTTGCCGGCCATGTGGCCGATATCGCCCAGGCCCAGGACGGCGGTTCCGTCGCTGACGACGGCGACCAGGTTGCCTTTGTTGGTGTATTCGTAGACCGCCTCTTCGTCTTTTTCGATCTCGAGGCAGGGGTAGGCGACGCCGGGGCTGTAGGCCATGGAGAGCTCTTTTTCGGTGTCGCAGGGTTTGGTGATCAGGGTTCCGGTCTTTCCGTTGGTGTCGAACTCGTTGCGAGCACGGTGGTAGGCGAGGGAATCCTCTTTGAATTGGTTGTCGCTCATGCTTTCTCCTTCAATGATTTGGTTCCCATTATTATAAGGCGCAAGGGATTGTCGCGAGGTGAAAGGCGGGGAAGAAAAGGACTCTTTTTCGGCGAATGTAACGAATTGAAGCTTATGGCTCCGGGTTACTCCCGTATCAGTCTGGCACAGAGGGCAAATCGGTTGTGGGTCATGAGGTGGACTTTGGGGTGCAGGGCCATGATCTCGTCGTAGATCCGCTTGGAGAGGGCGAAGCCGACCTCCTCCTCTTTGGCCTCTCCGTCCATCGCCGCGAGATTCATCTCGTCGATGAACTCTTTAGGGACGTGGATTCCGGGGACCTTGTCGTCGATGAAGGTGGCGGTGCGCGCCCGGACCACGGGGAACTGCCCCAGGATCAGCTGCGCCTCTTTCGCACTTTCGCGGATGCTTTGCGCTTTGGCCTCTTCGAAGATCTCCAGGAGCTCTCTTGCATTGTCCAGATCGAAGACGGGCTGGGTGATGATCGCTCGCGCACCGTAGTCAAGCTTTTTGACCATCCGTTTCATGAGCTGTTTCATCTCTTTGGCGTAGGCGTTGCTCACGGCGAAGGGGTAGATGGGCCTGGGAGCGGGATCGAGGGTTTTGCCGGAGTAGTCCACGCCGTTGTTGAGCCGGTAGATGATGCTCAGTAGCAGGGTGCTGTCGCGCTCCAGGACCCCTTTGACTTCGGGCTGGTCGCTGAGTTTGGCCGGATCTCCCGTCAGGGCCAGGATGAGGCGGATATCGAAATCGTTGGCTCCGAGCAATTCGGACTGGAGGGAGAGCTTGTTGCGGTCGCGCATGCTCATGGTGGCGATCACCGGCTTGCCGAAGCGCTGCTGGACTTCGATCGCACTGAGCACGGCGGACATTTTGAGCTTGGCCAGGGGGTTGTCGGTGACGGAAAACCCCGTAATCTTTTCGTTGATCCCGCTTTTTTCGATCGCTTCGAGGATCGGAGTCATGGAGGCTCCGTGCGGCGGCGTGATCTCGACGGTGATGAAAGGCTCGTGACTCTGAAGCGTACGGCAGAAGGTTTCAAACATAGGGAGGCTCTTTGCTTTTTGGTTATAATCTTAGCACAAAAGTGCACCCGCGCCGCGGGGCGAAGAGGAACGGCAGATGAAAAGAGAGCGTTTAGCGGTTTTTGATTTCGATTCGACGCTGATGGACGGAGAGACGATCGATTTCCTGGCGGCGGAGCTGGGTTTGGAGGCGGAGGTCGCGGCGATCACCGAGCAGGCGATGGAGGGGAAGCTGGACTTTTTCAAATCGCTCCAGGCACGCGTGGCGCTGCTGGAGGGGCTGCCTCTGGTGCGGGTCAACGAGATTTGCGAAGGGCTTCCTCTGATGAACGGAGCCAAGGAGACGGTCTCGGCTCTGAAGAAGATGGGCTATCGGGTCGTCTGCTTCTCCGGAGGATTTCGCAACGCCACGCGACACGCCGCCGAAGTGCTGGGGCTGGATGCGGACTTCGCCAACATCCTGCACGACGACGAAGGGATCCTCACGGGCAAAGTGGGGGGTGAAATGATGTTCGGCGCATCGAAAGGGTGGATGATCACCCGCCTTCAGAGCCTCCTGGGCATCGATCGCCGCCAAACGCTTGTCGTCGGGGACGGGGCGAACGATCTGAGCATGTTCGCCCATGCCGAGACGAGGGTGGCCTTTTGCGCCAAACCCGTTTTGCGCGAAGCGGCGACGCATACGGTGCAGAAGAAGGATTTGACGGAGGTGATCGCGATCGCCGAAACCCTCGAGGATCCGAAGGCGTGAACTTCCGCTCCTGCCGCATCGCCGAGCTTTTGCGCCGGACGCTGCACTACCGAAGCGCCCTGATCCGGGGCAATCTCGCTGCCGTCGTCGCCACCCTCCTGACGGTGACGATTCCTCTTTTTATCCCGATTCTCGTGGATGAACTGCTGCTCAAAAAGAGCCACACCCTCACGGGGTGGGTGGCGACGCACATCACCCCCATGAGTACGGAAGGGTATGTCTTTTTCTTTCTGGCGCTGGTCATCGTGCTGCGTATCGCCGGATTTTTTCTCAACGTCTATCAGGTCAAAACCTTTTTAGGGGTCTCCAAGGATCTGGCCTATCGCCTGCGACGCTCGGCGACGGAGCATCTGCAGCGGGTCTCGCTCAAGGAGTACGAAATCAGCTCGTCGGGGGCGATCGCTTCCAGACTGGTGACCGACATCAATACCGTCGACGGCTTCATCGGCACCACGGTGAGCAAGCTGGTCATCTCCGTGCTGACGCTGCTCTTTACCGCGGTGGTACTGCTGCTGATCAATTGGAAGCTCGCCCTCTTCATCCTTATCACCAATCCGGTCGTGGTCTTTTTCACCGCCAAGCTCGCCCGCAACGTGGGTCGCCTCAAGCGGGAGGAGAACCGGGCGGTGGAGGCTTTTCAGTCGGCGCTGACGGAGACGCTGGAGCTTTTTCATCAGATCCGGGCGGCGAATAAGGAGGAGTATTTCTTTTCCCGGATCGTCCGCGAAGCCAAGCAGCTGCGGGATCGCTCCGTCGATTACGGCTACCGCAGCGACCGGGCGATGCGGCTGTCGTTTTTGATCTTTCTGAGCGGGTACGAAATCTTCCGTTCGGTGAGCATCCTGGTCGTAGCCTACGGAAGTCTGAGCGTGGGGCTGATGCTGGCGGTTTTCGGCTACCTCTGGATCATGATGACCCCGACGCAGGATGTGATCAACTTCCAGTACGCCCTGGCCTCCGCCCGGGCCGCCTGCCGGCGCATCGACGGGATCTTCTCCATGGAGCTCGAACCCGAGTGCCGCGAATGTCTCGACCCTTTCGAGGGTAAACGTGCGGTTTCGGTGCGTACCGAGGGGCTCTCCTTTCGCTACCGTCCGGGACGGGAGATCCTCAAGGGGGTGGATCTGGAGATCCCTGCGGGGAGCAAAGTGGCCGTCGTCGGTCCCAGCGGAAGCGGCAAGACGACCCTGGCCAATCTGCTGGTGGGATTCTATCCCGTCACGGAGGGGAGGATCTACTACGAGGGAGTGCCCCACGACAAAATCGCCCTCTCCACCGTGCGCGATCACGTCCACGTGATCCTCCAGCACCCCAAGCTCTTTAATGATACAATGCGTTTCAATCTGACGCTCGGAAAAGAGTACGACGAAGCGCAGATCCGCCGGGCGATTCGTCTGGCGTGCCTGGAAGATGTGGTGGAGACCCTGGAGAGGGGGCTCGAGACTCCCGTGGGCCGCGACGGTGTGCGCCTGAGCGGCGGACAGCGCCAGAGGGTGGCGATCGCCCGGATGGTTCTGATCGATCCGGAGCTGGTGATCTTCGACGAGTCGACCTCGGCGCTCGATGTGCATACGGAGGCGAAACTTTTCGAAGGGCTTCAGGAGTTTCTGGCTCCCAAGACGATGATCACCATCGCCCACCGTCTCAGCACCATCGAAAAGGCGGAGTACGTCTTCGTCCTCGAAGACGGCAAGCTGGCCGACCGGGGCACCCCCGAAGAGCTGATGGCCAAAGAGGAGGGCTATTTCGCCCGGATGAT
>CAYUXG010000090.1:0-4830 GCA_964448735.1 uncultured Nitratifractor sp.
CAGCTTTTTGGCCAACTCCAGGTTGTAGCGGGTCTCGGCGTCGGATTGGAGTTTCAACGCCGCTTCGTAGGCGGCGATCGCCTTTTTGAGTTCCCGCTTTTTGAAATAGGCGTTGCCCAGGTTGTGCAGCCGGGCATGTTCCGAAACCCCTTCGCCCTTCGCGCGGCGGTAGAGGCGGATCGCCCGGTCGTAGTTGCCCGCCTTGTAGTAGGCGTTGGCCAGGTCGTAGTTGAGCGGGGCATTCTCTTTGTCCAGCTTCTTCAGCAGAGCGACGCTGCGGTTGTAATCACCGGTTTCGTAGGCGGCACGAGCCGCTTGGATGATTTTGAAATCATGGACTCCGGCTCTCGCCTGCCACGAGAGCAGAAAAAACACTCCAATCATGACGAGCTTCGATCTCATGCATCACTCCTTTGCTTCGCTCTGCGCATCTGGAAACGGAACTTCTCCTCCGAGCGGGGCATGGAGCTCAGACCGATGAGTAGCAACAAAGCCGCGGCTCCCAGAGGATAGACGAAAAGCTCCGTCCGTTCGTGGATCTTCACGACTCCTTGGCTTTTGCCGGCAAATTTCCGGTGGATCGCTTCGGCGAGCCTCTTCATATCCTCCTTGCCGTAGCTCGCCACGACGCCGCTGCCTCCGGTCTCCTCGGCGACTTTGAGCAAAGCTTCGTTGATCCGGGTGATGGCGATGGTCCCCGAGCGTGTCAAAAGAGGTCGCCCCTTCGCATCCAGCACGGGAGCACCCTTCTTCGTCCCCACCAAGACGGCATAGAGGGTGATCCCCTGCTCTTTGAGCGCTTTGGCAAGCCCCTTGAGCGACTCTTTGTCCCCTCCGTCGGTGAAGACCACCAGCACTTTTTGCTTTTTGTCCTTGAGCAGCTGGCCGGCCAGATCCGCCATGGCGAGGAAATCGGTCGAGGTCCTGTTGATATAACTCTCGTTGACCCCCTCGATGATCTGCTTGAGTGTCGCCTTGTCGCCGGTAAAGGGCGCCAGAACAAAGGAGTTTTGAGCGAAGGCACTCAGCGCCACCTCGTCCCCGGGCAGATCGTCCAAGAGCTGTTCGAGCTTCTTCTTGGCGAACTCCAGGCGATTGGGATAGATATCCTTCGAACGCATCGATCCGGAGATATCCAGGGCGATGAGGACATTGATCCCTTTGAGACTTACCGTCTTTTCGCCCCGGTCGATCACCGGTCGGGCCAGCGCCACGATCATCAGGAAAATCGCGGCGAAGAGCACCATATTGCGCACCGAGTTGGGCAGGGCCTCGCTGTCGGCCCGGAGCCGGGAGAGAACCTTCTCGTCGAAGACGCGGGCGACGTTCTCGCGGTTGGTCACCACCAAAAAGGCGAAGATGACGAAAGGCACCAGCATCACCCAGAAAAACTGCGGATAGACGAACTGCATCACTCCACCCCCCGTGCCGTTCTCAGATAGACGAAGAAGAGCAGCGCCAAAATCGCCACAAAGAGCGGATAGATGTAGAGATACTCATGCTGGACGATCTTTTTGCTCTTGATCTTACTCGTTTCGAGTTTGTCGATGTCGGCATAGATTTTCTTCAGGGCGTCGCGGTTGGATGCGGCGTAAAATTTGCCGTGTCCCGCCTGGGCCAGCGCCTTGAGGTAGGGTGCGTCGAAATCCCGGTAGCTTCCGATACCGATGGTGTAGAGCTTGACCTTGCTCTTGGAGATCAGGCTTCGAATCTCGTCGAAACTGATATGGCTGCTGTTGTCGATCCCGTCGGTGAGCAGGATTGCCACCTTGCTCTTGGCGTCGCTCTTTTCCAGGATGTTGTAACTCTGCAGCAGCGCATCGTTGATGGCGGTTCGCTCCCCGGCGATCCCCACCTGCTGCATCGCCAGAATCTTTTTGAGAAACTTCTTCTCGAAGGTCAAAGGCGACGCGACGAATGCGACACTGGCGAAGTTGATCAGGCCGATGCGATCGTTTTTGCGCTTGTCGATGAAATCGGCGACCACCTCCTTGACCACGTCGAATTTGCTCTTGTAGGGATCGGAGGGGTCGAACCCGCGCTGGCGCATCGAACCGCTCGAGTCGATGATCAGCATGATATCCCGGCCGTGCTTCTTCAAATCCTTGTATTCGTTTGTCACCACCGGCGAAGCCAGCGCCAAAAGCAGCCCGAGGATGCCGACCCATTTGAGGATCTCCAGCCAGCGGCTTTTGTGGGCATGCAGCGACAGGAGGGTACGCACGTGGGGAAAGTAGATCGCCGTCGTCCTTGCCGGGCAGTAGCGTCCGCAGATCCAGAACAGCGCCACGAAGAGCAGTACCCAAGGATACTGAAAGCTAAAATGATCAAACAGACTCATCGCACACCTGCTTATAAAGTTCGAATCGTTTCAGGGTCTCCTCATCCACGGGGCCCACCTCTTTGCGATACTTGTAGCGCTCCAAGAGGGGCAGCAGCTGGGAAAAAAGCTCCTTGCGCCGCTCGTCGGTGGCCAGGAGACGGCCGTATTTCGTCGCTTCGTAGGCGGCCCGCTTGGGATCGCTCCACTCGATGCGGTGCAGCGCCTCGAGATATGCCTTGGCCCGGTTCTCTCGTCGCAGTCCCATCAGGTAACGCACGAGGAAAAATCCGGCCACGAGCAAAATCGCCGCACCCAGCAGGATGACCCCCCAGTAGAGCCAAAAGCTCATGTCGGGGATCTCCACCGGCGGCTTGATATCCTTGATCGGGGGCAGTTTCATCGTCGTCGGGTTCATCGCATCCTCTTGATCAGTTTGGCGAAAGGCTCTTCGTCGGTCATCAGTTTGACGTAGCGGATTCCGTTTTTGCGCAGATGGCGGTAGAGCCGATGGTCGTTGGCTCTCATCGCCTTTTTGTACTCCTGCATCGTCGAAGCGTTTACGTCTCCTTCGAAGCTCTCCCCGCTTTCGGGATCCACCAGCCGCAGATAGCCCAAGGCCGAAGGATTCTCTTCGAAGCGGTCGCGCACGATGATGACGAAGAGGTCGTGCTTGCGGCTCAGCAGTCGCAGATCCACCTCCCCCACGAAATCGGAGATGAGGAACATCAGCGATTTTTTCTTGACCCGCTGAAAGAGCGTATCGCTCCAGCCCCGAAAATCGGCTTCTTTGCCCAGAGGGTCGAAGGCTAGGGTCTCCTCCAGCTCCTTATGGACGGAGTAGATCTTTTTTGAGGGGCGGCTGTAACGGTAGAGGCGGTCGGCATAGATCAGGTGGGAAAAGAGATCGCTGTTTTTCACCGCCGAAAATCCCAAAAGCGCGACAAGCTCCGCCATATACTCCGCCTTGGGCCGCTTGGTACCGAACCAGGTCGAACCGCTGAGCATCGTGGAAACGAGCACGTTGAGCTCCCGCTCCTCATGGTAAATCTTTACGTAGGGGCGCCGAAGCTTGGCCGTGGTCTTCCAGTCGATCTTGCGCACGTCGTCGCCGTAGGCGTACTCCCGCAGCTCGGCAAACTCGAAGCCCTCCCCCTGAAAGAGCGAAGCATTGTTGCCCAGCATCTCCCCGAAGACCTGCTTGCGGGTTTTGAGGGCGATCTTTCTGGCGGCGACGGTCATGAGCGCACCTCCGGTGTGCTCAAGTGAAGAGTGAAGAGTGAAGAGTGAATAGTGACGGTAAGGTTTTCTGTTGAAAACCTTTTGTTTTTATTCTGCATCATCTTCTCCTCTTTTTCAAACAAAATCATTTTGCAACGCAAAGTGTTTCCAAAACTATTCATTATTCATTCTTCACTATTCACTCAAAGCCGGCCCTATGGAATAGGGACGGCTTTAAGCACCTCTTCGATGATCCAATCCTGGCTGATCTCCTCCGCCTGGGCTTCGTAGCTCAGGATGATCCGGTGGCGGAGCACCTCTTTGGCGATGTAGGCGATCTCGATGGGGGAGACGTAATCCTGCCCTTTGAGGTAGGCGACGGCACGGCTGGCTTTGTACATATCGATGCTGGCGCGGGGGCTGGCACCGAACTCGATGTAACGGCTCAATTTCTCCAACCCGTAGCGCTCCGGCTCCCGAGTGGCGAAGACCAGCTCCACGATGTAACGCTCGATCTCTTCGTCCATATGGATACGCATCGCCTCCTGCCTGGCACGCTCCAGATCCTCTTCCGTCGCGACTTGGCGGATCTCTTCGAAGGCGTTGTTGGCGACTCTGCGGGCGATCTCCAACTCTTCGTCGCGGGTGTTGTAGCCGACGACCACCTTCATCATGAAGCGGTCGAGCTGGGCTTCGGGCAACTCGTAGGCTCCCTCTTGCTCGACGGGGTTTTGCGTCGCCATGACCAAAAAGGGAAGCGAAATCTTGAAGGTGTCGTCCCCGATGGTCACCTGCCGCTCCTGCATCACCTCCAGCAGCGCCGACTGGACCTTCGCCGGCGCACGGTTGATCTCATCAGCCAGCAGCAGGTTGGTAAAGACCGGACCTTTCTTGATCTTGAAGGTGTTGTTGGTCGGATCGTAGATCTCGGTACCGATGATGTCGCTGGGCAGCAAGTCGGGGGTGAACTGCACCCGTTTGAAATCGAGCCCCAAGCTCTTGGCCAGGGCGTTGACCGTCGTGGTCTTGGCCAGACCCGGGACCCCCTCGAGAAGGATATGCCCCCGAGTCAGCAGCCCCGCCAGCAGCGCCTCGATCATCTTCTCCTGCCCGACGACGACTTTGCCGACCTCTTCTTTAATTCGTTGGATGGTTTGCACGTTGCACTCCTGCGTCCTAAAATGTTGAAATGAGTGTACTCCACTCATGTTAACTGTGGGTAAATATCATGAAGAAAGGATGATGTAGAATATTCGGAAAAATGAAGGAAAAAGAATGGAAATTACGCC
>CAYUXG010000091.1:0-4829 GCA_964448735.1 uncultured Nitratifractor sp.
ATTTTCGGGGCGGCTTTCGCAACGATGGTCAAGTCGCTGGTGAACAATGTGATCATGCCGCCGGTGGGTAAATTGCTGGGGAATGTGGATTTTTCTCAGCTTTTTATCGCTCTTGACGGGAAAAGCTACCCGTCCCTGGAGGCGCTGGAAAAAGCGGGAGCACCCGCGATCAAATACGGAGTGTTCATCAACGATCTGATCTCGTTCGTGATCTTGGGATTTGTCGTTTTTATGTTCATCAAAGGCTACAACCGACTCAAAGAGCCGGAGCCGGAGCCGGTTCCGGCGACCAAAGTATGCCCCGAATGTGCGATGGAGATTCCTGTCGGAGCCAAAACCTGCCCCTATTGCCATACTGCTCAAGCCTGAGCATCCTCACGGAAATCGGCCTCTCCACTCCCCTGGCTTGAAGCCGAGCGGATTCGCTCAGCTGAGGGGGAGGAACAGTTCTTTCCGCTTTTAAAGCCCCGCCTCTTTGATCGCTTCGGTCTGGGCGTGGGCGATGAGGGGGTCGATGACCTGCTCCAGGGTCCCGTTGTTCATCACGTCGTCAAGGGCATAGAGGGTCAAGCCGATGCGGTGGTCGGTGAGGCGGTTTTGGGGGTAGTTGTAGGTGCGGATCTTTTCGCTGCGGTCGCCGCTGCCGACTTGCAGTTTGCGCTGGGCGGAGGTTTCGGCCATCTGCTCCTGCATCATCGCTTCGTGGACCCGGGCCTTGAGGATCTTCATCGCCTTGTCCCGGTTTTTGTGCTGGGACTTTTCATCCTGGATTGCCACGACGATTCCCGTAGGCAGGTGGGTCAGCCGCACGGCGGAATCGGTGGTATTGACGCTTTGGCCCCCGCAGCCGCTGGAGCGGTAGACATCCATTTTGATCTCGTTGGGTTTGATATCGATCTCCACATCCTCCACTTCGGGAATCACCGCGACGGTGACGGCGGAGGTGTGGATACGCCCTTGGGTCTCGGTGGCGGGGACGCGCTGGACCCGGTGGGTACCCGCTTCGTACTTGAGTTTGGAGTAGACCTTTTCCCCCCGGATCAGGGCGATGAGTTCCTTGTACCCTCCGGCGCTTCCTTCGGAGGAGCTGACGATCTCCACTTTCCATCCCTGCCGTTCGGCGAAACGCAGGTACATTTTGAAGAGGTCTTCCACGAAGAGGGCGCTTTCGTCTCCGCCGGTACCGGCGCGTAGCTCCAGATAAATGTTTTTTTCGTCGTTGGGGTCTCGGGGGAGCATGAGGATTTTGATCTCCTCCTCCAGCTCGGGGAGGCGAGGTTCGAGTGCGGCGAGCTCCTCTTTGGCCAGTTCGCCGAACTCCGCATCGTCGAGCATCGAGCGATTCTCCTCGACGGCTTCGGCGACCTGGAGGTACTCCCGGGCCTTTTCCACCAGGGGAGCCAGGGCGGACTGCTCCTTGCTCAGTTCCGTCATCCGCTGAATGTCGGAAGCGATCTCGGGAGAGCTTAAAAGGGTGTTGATCTCTTCGTAGCGGTCGATAAAGGGGAGAAGTTTCTCTTTGAACATGTCGTTATCCTGACGGAAAAGATCGATTTAGGGAGCTCCGACCGAAGTCGGGAAAGAGTGGTCGTACGGGTGGAGAGAAGCTTAGGCGGCTTCGATGTTGTTGACCAGCTTGTGC
Organism: uncultured Nitratifractor sp.; assembly: GCA_964448735.1. Taxonomy (GTDB): domain Bacteria; phylum Campylobacterota; class Campylobacteria; order Campylobacterales; family Sulfurovaceae; genus Nitratifractor. The sequence goes on from CAYUXG010000091.1 coordinate 1,643, forward strand.
AGGCGGCTAACTTTGCGAGAAGCCGTCTCTTTTTTGAGGAAGCCTTTGCTGACGTAGTGGTGCAGCTGCTTGTTGGCCACTTTGAAAGCTTCGAGTGCCTTCTCCTTGTCTCCTGCTTCCGCAGCTTCGCGGACGGCACGGACGATGTTTTTCATCCGGGTCCGGTAGTAGCGGTTGCGCTCGGTTTTTTTGATCGTTTGCTTGATGCGTTTTTTTGCCGACTTGTGATGTGCCATGGTCTCATATCCTTTGACGTTGTAATAATTTGCATGAAAAACAGACCGCAGTACGCGCCAGGGTCTATTTAGTGGGCGGATTCTATCGAAGATAAGCTAAAAAGAAGATGAAAAAATTTAAAAATCAGCCAGATTGGATAAAATAATCTTCAAAATTCCCCTTCTCCTCCACTGTCAACACGGGGAGGAGGGTCAAAAGATAAAAAAGGTGAGTAGCTATGGGAAAACTTTTCGGCACGGACGGCGTAAGAGGCAAAGCGGGAGTGAAAGTCACGGCCGAGGCGGCGATGCGTCTGGCGATGGCGACGGGGATCTACTTTCGTCCCCGTGCCCGGAGCAACAAGATCTTGGTGGGCAAGGATACCCGCCGCAGCGGATACATGGTCGAAAATGCTATCGTGGCGGGCTTGACGGCGGTGGGGTACGACGTGATCCAGATCGGGCCCATGCCTACGCCGGCCGTGGCTTTTCTGACGGAAAACATGCGCTGCGACGCCGGGATCATGATCAGTGCGAGTCACAACCCCTACTATGACAATGGAATCAAATTTTTTGACAGCGACGGCAACAAACTGAGCCGAGAGGTGGAGCGGGAGATCGAAGCGATCTATGCCGACGATGAGCGGATCGCCACCGCCCAGACGACCGGCAAGGCGATCGGCAAATCGAAGCGGATCGACGATGTGATCGGACGCTACATCGTGCATATCAAAAACTCCTTTCCCCGTTCCCTCAGCCTTGCGGGTCTGCGGGTGGTGGTCGACTGCGCCAACGGCGCGGGCTACAAGGTAGCCCCGACGGTTCTGGGGGAGCTGGGAGCCGACGTCGTCGTCCTCGGGGATGAACCCAACGGCTTCAACATCAACGAAGGGTGCGGAGCCATGCATCCGGAGTATCTGGCCAAAGAGGTGCTGCGCTACCGTGCCGACGTGGGGATTGCGCTCGACGGTGATGCAGATCGTCTGGTCATGGTGGACGAACGGGGGGAAGTGATCGACGGAGACAAGCTGATGGCCGTGCTGGCGCTACATCTGAAGGAACAGGGGATTCTCCGGGGCGATGGAATGGTTGCGACGGTCATGAGCAATCATGCCATGGATGACTACCTCGCCGGACACGGGATCACGGTCTACCGAAGTGCCGTAGGGGACAAAAACGTGGTGGAGATGATGCAGGAAAAAGGGCTCAACTTCGGAGGAGAGCAGAGTGGGCATATTATCTTTAGCGATTTTGCCAAGACCGGAGACGGGATCACCAGCGCGTTGCAAGCTCTCGCCTGCCTGGTGGAGCGGGGGACGCGGGCAAGCGAAACTTTCAATCCTTTCGAACTCTACCCTCAGAAGCTGGTCAACCTTTCCGTCAGCCGAAAACCTCCCTTGGAGGAGATCGAGGGGCTCGAGGAGATGACTGCCGCGATCGAAGAGGCGGGGTTGCGCCATCTTTTCCGCTATTCGGGTACGGAAAACTTGATTCGCCTTCTGCTCGAAGGGGAGGATGCCCGGGAACTGGATCGGAGGATGGAGGAGATCGAAGCCTTTTTCCGGCGTGAGCTGCTCTAGTGCGAAGCTGGGCGGTTTTTCTCCTGGCGGCGGTCGGGATCTGGTGGATCGATCACGGGCTCAAAGAGCTTTTTCTCGACGGCTATCAATGGCAGAGCTCCTGCCTATCGTTGGAGCTGCACCTCAACCGAGGGGTGGCTTTCAGTATGTTCTCTTGGCTAGGGCCGTGGCTCAAGTGGCTTCAGCTGCTCCTGATCGCGGGGCTGTTTGTTTTCTTCCTCCGCGAAGGGTGGATCCGACGCCATCCTCTGGTCCTGGGACTTCTTGCCGGAGCGGCGACGGGCAATTTGGCGGATCGCTTCCTCCACGGAGCGGTGGTCGATTATGTCTATTGGCACTGCGGCTTTGACTTTGCCGTCTTCAACTTCGCCGACGTGATGATCGATCTCTCCGTCGTTTTGCTCCTTTTTCTTGGCTGGATGGAGCATCGAAAAGCGAGAGGCTCCGGGAAGTGATCCGTAAGATTCTTTTATTCCTCTTCCTCCTCGAGGCGATCCTCTTCGCCGGGGTCTTTTCTGCGGAGATCCGGCCCGATGGGCAGAAAAGCGATCGGGTCGGGCAGATTCGGATTCTCGATCAGCGGGAATTGATCTTCGATCGAGTCGGAGGCAAGGCTTTCTCCGAAATCTCCGATTTGGCCTACCTTGCAAAACGCCATTGGCTTTTTATGCTCAGCGACGAAGGGAAGCTTTTCCGTTTCCGTGCCCGTTTCGGCAACAAGATCGAAGAGTTGACTCCTCTCGATGCCAATACATTACGGAAAAAAAGCGGCAAAAAGCTCAAAAAATGGCGTCGGGATAGCGAGGGGATGACCCTAGACGGCAAAGATCGCCTCTACGTCAGTTTCGAAGAGAAGCCCCGCATCGCCCGAATCTCCTACGGCGGGAGAATCCTGCGCACCCTCAAGCTTCCCCGCCCCATCGACTCCATGAAAAAGATGCTCCGCAAAAACAAGGGGCTCGAAGCGTTGATCTGGCATCCGCGCTACGGGCTCGTGACGGCACCGGAACAGCCGGTCAAAGGAGCGAACCGGAAGGTGCAGACGCTTTATGCCCTCTCGGGAAAGCGCTGGAGCTATCGTAGGGGAAGCGAAGAGGAGAGTTCGATTACGGCGCTTGAAGTGCTGCCAAACGGCGACTTTTTGATCCTGGAGCGGGCCTACGCCGGGCTTCTCTCTCCGGTGGTCGTGACGCTGCGGGAGCTGGAAGTGAAAAAGTGCCCCCGCACGGGGCTCTGCCCCACCCGCGTGCTCGCCCGATTCGACAGTTCCAAAGGGTGGGCGGTGGAGAATTTCGAAGGACTCGCCCGCGTTGCCGATAACCGTTATGTCATGGTCAGCGATGATAATGACAACTTTTTTCAACGGACGATTTTGCTTTATTTTGAGGTGGA
>CAYUXG010000092.1:0-4816 GCA_964448735.1 uncultured Nitratifractor sp.
AGAAGCTGACTTTGGAGCCGTGGGTGAGGTGGCCGCCGTGGCTCAGGTCCATGCCCAGGATTTTGTCGCCGGCTTTGATCAGGGCGGCGTAGACGGCGCCGTTGGCCTGGGAGCCGCTATGGGGCTGGACGTTGGCGTAGCCACAACCGAAGAGCTCTTTGCAGCGGTCGATCGCCAGCTGCTCGACCCGGTCGGCGTATTCACAGCCGCCGTAGTAGCGTTTGTTGGGATACCCTTCTGCATATTTGTTGGTGAGGATCGATCCCATGGCTTCCATCACGTCGGGAAAGGTGAAGTTTTCGCTGGCGATCATCTCCAGGTGCTCGGTCTGGCGCTTCAGTTCGTTTTCGATGGCTTCGAAAACCTCCGGGTCGAATGTTTCGATATGGTAGCTCATGCTTCTTCCTTTCTGTCGTTTTTTTCGTTGTTTTCAGCGTCGTTTTCGATCTTCTTTTCGGGGCGCATGGCGGGGAAAAGGAGCACGTCGCGGATCGTGTGCTGATTGGTCAGGAGCATGACCAGGCGGTCGATACCGATCCCTTCTCCTGCCGTGGGAGGCATGGCGTAGCTCAGTGCCCGGACATAGTCCAGGTCCATGTGCATCGCCTCTTCGTCTCCGGTGGCTTCCTTGGCGGCCGCCTGCATTTTGAAGCGTTCGTACTGATCGAGGGGATCGTTGAGTTCGTTGAAGCCGTTGGCGATCTCTTTGCCGGCGATGAAGAGTTCGAAGCGCTCGGCGATTTCCGGGTCTTCGTCGCTGCGACGGGCCAGAGGAGAGATTTCGATGGGGAAATGGGTGATGAAGGTGGGATCGATCAGCTTCTCTTCCACCGTTGCATCGAAGAGCTCCGCCTGCAGATAACCCAGGGTGAGTTTGGGATCGGTTTCCACTCCCAAGTTTTTGAGATATTCCCGAGCTTTCGCCGCGTCGTGGATCACTTCGCTAGGAACGCCTCCGATGCTCTCGAGAGCCTCCAGGTACTTGACCTTTCGGAAGGGGGTGGAGAAATCCACGGTCATTTCGCCGTATTCCAGTTTCCGGGGGAGCTTCAGGGCATCGAAGAGCGCATCGAAAAGCTCCTCCGTCAGCCGCATCAGATCTTCGTAGGTATGGTAAGCCCAGTAGTACTCGACCATGGTGAATTCGGGATTGTGGGTATGGTCCATTCCCTCGTTGCGGAAGTTACGGTTGATTTCGAAGACCGCTTCCATGCCTCCGACGACGAGGCGTTTGAGATAAAGTTCTGGAGCGATACGAAGGTACCGGTCGACGCCGAGAGCATTGTGCCGGGTGACGAAGGGGCGGGCGTTGGCTCCTCCGGGAATCGGATGCATCATTGGAGTCTCGACCTCCAGGAACCCGTGCTCTTCGAAGAAACGTCGGACGATGCTGACGATACGGCTGCGCAGAACGAAGGTCTCCTTGACCTCCGGGTTCATAATCATATCCAGATAGCGCTGACGGTAGCGAAGCTCCTGATCTTGCAACCCGTGGAATTTCTCGGGTAGAGGAGAGATCGCTTTGCTGACGATTCTCAGCGAAGTGCAGTGCAGGGTGATCTCCCCGGTGCGGGTGACGAAGGGAAAGCCCTCGGCTTCGACGATATCGCCCACTTCGATGAGCTTTTTGATCTTGTTGTAGTACCCCTCGGGAAGGTCGTCTCGGGTGTAGTAGATCTGCACCAGTCCTTCGCTGTCCTCGATTTTGGCGAAGGCGGCTTTGCCCATGATCCGGACGAATTTGATCCGGCCGGTAAGACGGTAGTGCCGGTCGGTGGCGATACGCTCTCCTTCGGGACGTTCCAGAAGGTCGGCGTTCTCTTTCAGAAACTTGCTGGAAGGGGTCCCCTTGCGTATGCCGCTGGGATAGGGATTGATCCCCTCCGAACGCAGGGTCTCGGCCTTTCGGATCCGCTCCTGGATGTACTGATTGTCAAATATCAAATGGACTCCTGTTCTGGGTTTTGTTCATCTTCTCTGCACTCCCGGCAGATGCCGATGATCTTCATGGCATGATCGGTCATCGTGAAATCAAACTTTTTCGCGACCTCTTCCTGCTGCCGCTCGATGGTTTCATCGAAAAATTCGATGATTTTTCCGCAGCGAATGCAGATCAGATGGTCGTGATGCTTTTTCAGGCCGATTTCGTATCGCTTTCCCTCTTTGCCGAGGGAGAGGGAATCGGCCAAACCCTCCTCTTCCAAAAGAGCAAGGGTCCGGTAGACGGTGGCGATGCCGACCTTCGATTCGGGCTGGCTCTCCTGAATCATCCGATGCAGCTCCTCCGGGGAAAAATGACCCTCGTTTTCATAGAGCGTTTTGAGCACCAGCTCCCTTTGGCGGGTGAATTTTAGTTGTTTTTCTTTGAGGATTCTCTTAAGCTCCTCCAGGAGGAAGGGATAATCGACCATGGCTGTTCAGTTCCGGGGACGGGCAGGGACCGTGGCGGGTCTTTTGTCTTGGCTCTTCGTTTTCGAACTATGGATGGATGCAGAGGGGAGATGCATCAGCCAAGCACCACTTTTTTCAAGGATCGGATAGAGTCTGCTCGTATCTTTCTGATGCGCCAGATTGTCCTGGAAAAGGTGGCTTCGAAAGAGGACGGTGATAATGATGGAAAAGATCAGGAAGTATTTGATGCCGGCGACGAAATATCCCAAGATCCGATTTGCAGTGGAGAGTCGGCTCTCTGGTCGTACCAGCATTTTCCCCAGGAATGTGACTGCTCCCCAGATCAGTGCCAAGACCAGGAGAAAAGCCAGCAGCTCCATCGTCGCACCGTTTTGGATTCGGAACAGATGGCTCTCGGTCCAATGGGCGAGGGGGCCGGCGGCTCTGGAAGCCACGGCCACTCCCCCGATGATGGCGATGAAACTGATCAACTCACGTACAAAACCGTTGAAGGCGCCTTTGAAAGCCAAAAGCAGGATCAGGATGCCAACGAATAGGTCAATGGTATTCACCGTATCGCTCCTCGAATCATAGAGTTTTGACCAGTTCATCGGGTTTGTTGGAGAACTGGAGGGCGTTCTCTCTGCTGATGACTCCGTTGCGGACCAGCCGGGTCATGACCTGGGTCTGGGTCTGCATCCCGCTCTCTTCCTGCCCGAGCTGCATGGCGGAGTAGATCTGGTGAACCTTGTCTTCGCGGATGAGATTGGCGATGGCGTGGTTGGTAACGAGGATCTCCGGTACCGCGACCCGTCCACCTCCGACTTTTGGTACAAGAGCCTGGGCGATGACGGCCACCAGGGAACTGGAGAGCATGGCCCGAATCTGAGGCTGTTCGTCTCCGCCAAAGACGTCGATGATCCGGTTGATGGTGCTTGGAGCCGAGTTGGTGTGAAGCGTGGCCAAGACCAGGTGGCCGGTTTCGGCTGCGGTCAGTGCGGCTCCGATCGTCTCTTTGTCCCGCATCTCCCCGACGAGGATGATGTCCGGGTCTTCCCGCATCGCGTATTTGAGTGCCGTGGCAAAACTCCTGGTGTCTTCCCCGACGCTTCGGTGGGAAAAGACACACTTTTTGTGTTGGTGGACGAACTCCACGGGATCTTCCACGGTCAGGACATGTTTGTGCTCGTTTTCGTTGATTTCATTGATCATTGCCGCCAGGGTCGTCGATTTACCCGATCCCGTAGGGCCGGTGACGAGGATCAGCCCCTTTTCCCGTTTGATGATCTTGCGGTAGACGCTGGGGGCGTCGATATCCTCCAGGGTGGGGACGACGATGGGGATGATCCGGAAGGCTGCCGCCATCTCCCCAAGGGTTCGGTAGTAGTTGACACGGAAGCGGCCGATTCCCTCCAATTCGACGGCGAAATCGAGCTCGTTCTCCTCTTCGAAACGCTTCTTTTGTTTTTCCGTCAATAGGCCGTAACACATCTCCTGGATATCTTCGCCTGTGAGCTTGGGCATATTGACGGGGCGAAGTTTTCCGTCGAGCCGCAAAAGAGGCTCTTTTTTGCTGATGAGGTGCAGGTCGGAAGCTTTGTGAACGACCACGCTTTGGAGCAGTTTCTTGATATTAAACTGGGACATTTTCCGCCTTTTCTACTTTTGTCGGGGGTGGGGATACGAGTCAAAGGAGATCATTCGATGATGGCCGGTACGATGAAGAAATCTTCCCGGCTTTCGGGAGCGTGATCCAGGATCGTCCGGGGAACCTCGGGGTCGTTGTGGGGGAGATCCTCCCGCATGGGCGTTCCTCCTTCGAGCGTGGAGAAGTAGCTGTCGAGCCCATTGGTGTCCAATTCGCCAAGGTTTTCGACATACTTCAGGATGTCGGAGAGCTGTTGCAGCACCTCTTCACGTTTGCTTTCGTCGATGCGCAGATGCGAAAGGCGCTCCAGTTTTTCCAATACCGCAATATCCACTTCTTCGTCCTTCTTCTAGAATAGGGGTTTATTATATAGTAATTCAGTTTAACGCATTCGGATTTTTTTCGTCGTGCAATGGCATGAAATGCGTTTCGATGTATAATCCGCGAAAAAGAACCGAGAGGAGAGGATCATGAATTGTCAAAATTTGCGGGAGCGTGCCCGAGTCAGTTCGGAGGAGTTGGAGGCACTGCTTCGAGCACGGGAAGCAGGGGAGTGCGATTTTCTCCTGGTGGACGTGCGCGAACCCTTCGAGTACGAAGAGGCACATATCGCCGGGGTGGATCTGCTGCGTCCCACAAGCCGTTTTCGGGAGTGGGCGGAGGAATTGGCAGGTAGGAGAGATGAAACCCTGATCATCACCTGCCGTACGGCGAACCGGAGTTATCAGGTGCAGCAGATTCTCCGGCGGATGGGGCATCCCGCGGTGATCGACCATG